>JAQURN010000043.1 GCA_028715585.1 Actinomycetota bacterium
GAAAAAGCAAATGTCTCCATAACATACATGCTTGGAAATGGAGAGACTCGTCCCCAAGAAGTGGAGGTCGAAGCTCATTCTCGCTCCACCGTGAGAGTAGTAGATATCTTAGGTGTAGCTGATGACCCGGCTCATGATTTCTCCACAAAGATAGAGAGCTCACAGCCAATAATCGCGGAGAGGCCTATGTATTTTAATTACCATGGGGCATGGGCTGGAGGACATGACGTAGTTGGAGCCATCTCTCCCGCTGAGACCTTCTACTTCGCGGAAGGGACATGCCGCCCAAACTTCGACCCATATATCTGCATACAAAATCCAGAGGGTGAAAAAGCAAATGTCTCCATAACATACATGCTTGGAAATGGAGAGACTCGTCCCCAAGAAGTGGAGGTCGAAGCTCATTCTCGCTCCACCGTGAGAGTAGTAGATATCTTAGGTGTAGCTGATGACCAAGCTCACGACTTCTCAGCGAAGGTAGAGAGCAAAAATGGAGTTGGAATAATTGCGGAGAGGCCGATGTACTTCAACTACCATGGAGCATGGGCTGGCGGGCATGATGTGGTTGGAGCCTCATCCCCATCCACTACTTTCTACTTCGCGGAGGGATGTACTCGCTCTGGGTTTGAACAGTGGCTTTGTCTTCAAAATCCAAATGATGAAGACGCTACTGTAAACATCACATATATGCTTGGTACAGGGGAGAACGAAAGCCAGCAAGTGATAGTAAGGGGAAAGAGCAGAGAAACCGTCAACGTAAACTTCTTCGTAGGAGCAAACCAGGACGTCTCAACAAAGATAGAGAGCTCGCAGCCGATAATCGCGGAGAGACCGATTTACTTCTGTCGGGAGAGATAAGACGACAGCCGCCCCTATCATTCCTCGAGCCAAGGCGTGGGCTATTATCGCTTGAACCACCTTGCCCAGGATGATAGTTTTTTATTCCCAACTGGATGGAAGGAGGCCTATGGCAGAAAACCGAAGCGCCCTTAAGGCAACTCTTCCCGTTCTTCGCGGCGAACACCGTTGTTGCCCTTGCCTTGATTGAGCCAGCGCTGGACAGGCTCGAGAGGCTCGGCGATACGCTCAAGGCGAAACAGTATCTTCTGATAATGCCGACTGGCGAGATATCATACCTCTTCCCTCAAGTATGAAACGGATCCATTCGCAAGCTTGGTGCTGCCGGCTGCGGAATGCTCATGTTAGGGTTGGTTCCAGGTATCTGGAAGCTCAAGAGTAAGGGGCTCGACTTTCTTTCCGCACTGGGGTGGTTGCTGGTCGCGGTGGGCGCCACGATTGTTGCCGCTGAGTATCATGCTCGAGCGGAGTGGGTGATTCTGAGACGTATCGGGGCGCGCTACATGGCTTTCACCATGATTGCCGTAGGCTCATTTCTAGCCTGCCGAGACCGCTCTTTCCTCGCGACGCTGGGCCTGGGTGGTTTTATCTGGGATCTTTCTTCCGCGGTTTTCTGGGCTGCCTTGCGCAAGAATCCGCGCGCCACGGTGCCGGTTCCCTGGTACCACCACTTCGAGCAAGAGGAAGGAGCGGGTGCGCCGAGATGGGGACCTACGCCGCGTCCATCACTTCATCCTGTGTGAGATGCGGGGTTTGTGTGGGTTTGTGCCCGGAGGGTGCGATAGGCTACCAACACGACTTTGCCCACTTTGCCGAAGCGCTTGCCGAGTCGGCTCTAGGGGTAACCCGCTGCTTCGACGGGGGAAGCGTTGCTTACCTCAACTTTCTTATGGACATCACCTGGCACTGCGATTGCGAGGACTTCTCCGATGACCCGGTTTTCCCTAATATAGGGGTGCTTGCCTCGGTGGACTGGAACCTTCTAACTGAATCTTCCCAGAGCTTTCGAAGGTTGATATCGGCAAGAAGAGGAATCATTTCTGCGTGTCCCTCTATCCTTGCTTCGAGCACCCAGGGAGAATTCTGCGCCATCGCTATGCCAACCCTAAGGGCAATAAGGGCATCGCATATGTCTCCAATCGAGTCGAGCTCTTTAGTTTTATTCTCGGGTCCTGGGAGTAGGGATGAATAGTCACCGGGAAGAAACCTCCCCACCACCTCTATCTGCCGAGCTAGCTTCTCCCTTCTTTCGGGAAGCCTTCCCTTCTTGGGGTTGGGAGGCCAAACCCTCTTCCATTGCTTGAGCCTGGCGATTGCCTCAAGTTTCCCTTCGAGGCTAAGATCCTCATCTCGAGCCAGCCACATGAACCGGTAGATGGGATTTGGATAGCTCTCGACGACCTCCAGGTTTGCCGAGAGGCGCTCGATTTCCGTCGCAAGTTTTTGTCCGAGATTGCCAGCCCTGAAAGAAGGATATAAGGGAATGCCACAACACTGGAGGATTTTATCCAGCGGCCGAAAGGCGTTGCTTTTACTCAAGCCTTCAGTACCATAGATTGGAATATCGAGTAAAACCAATGTTTTTTCTTCCGCAAATAAAGAGACGATCTCCTGAATTTCTACAGGGCTTTGAGGCACGGGCTTCGCCCACCAGGGGGCTTTTCCTGGGCGCCAGAATGCGGCGGCGGTACGGGTTGTGTTCTCGGGAGACCAACCCAAATCTACGCTTACAACCGCCTCATATCGAAGTTTACGCTGCATCAGCCCACCCTGCTATACAAGTTCCGATGTCGATATTTTAACCTTTGCGTGAATTCGCTCTATTTGATGCCATCGTTTGGCGTCTGTGAAAAAAGATGTAGCTCTTCTTGTCTGCTGCAAACGCTGGTTAGCCGCACGGGAAAAGCTGGATTTTTAGTAAGATATCAGCATCAAGGGAAGTATATTGGAAAATAGCTGGCTCAATAATTGTCGTCATTGCTATTTTCTGGAGGTGCGATGTGGATAATAAAGGTTTCTATATACTACTTGCCCGGGTGATTCCTCCGAGGTTTCTTTCGAAGGTAACCCAGTACGCTGAGAAGCTGCCCCCGATAAGAAAACTGATTGACAAGGAATACGAGTCTATCGCCAAGGAAGTGGAAGAGATGGTCCGCCCCTACGGGGAACGTTTTCTCACCATGTCGGAACTCCCCACCGAAGGTATCAACCATGAAGAGATAATCAGGCAGATGAAGGAGATTAATAGACTTGAGGAACCTTGCTGGAAGGGCGGATACGCTTCCGGCGCTGTCTATCACGGCGACCAGGCGCACATAGATTTCCTGAACGAGGTGTACGCGATTAATTCGCAAAGCAATCCCCTTCACTCAGACTTATGGCCTAGCACTGTCAAGTATGAGGCGGAGATTGTGTCAATGACCGCCCGGATGCTCGGCGGGGCGGAGCTCTCGGGCCAAGGGAAGGATGAAGCCTGTGGCGTGGTGACGTCCGGGGGGACCGAGAGCATTATGCTCGCGATGAAAGCCTACCGTGACTGGGCTCGAGATAAGAAGAAGATAACGCATCCCGAGATGGTGGTCCCCACCACAGCCCACGCCGCTTTTGACAAGGCGGCGCACTGCTTCGGCATCAAGGTAATTCATGTTCCGGTGGGGAATGACTACCGCGCTGATGTGGAGGTAATGGCTCGTGCCGTCAACAGGAACACCATTGTCATTGTAGGCTCAGCCCCCCAGTTTCCTCATGGTGTCATCGACCCCATAGAGGAGTTGTCCAAGCTGGCGATGGAGAAAAAGGTTGGGTTCCATACCGACGCATGCCTCGGCGGCTTTGTCCTTCCCTGGGCTCGCGAATTGGGTTACGATATCCCGCCGTTCGATTTCAGGCTTCCTGGGGTGACGTCCATGTCGGCGGACACCCACAAGTTCGGTTTCGCGGCTAAGGGGACGTCGGTGGTGTTGTACCGTAGCCGCGAGCTAATGCATTACCAGTATTTCAAGACCCTCGAATGGCCTGGCGGCTTGTATTTCACTCCCACTTTCGCTGGGAGCAGGCCTGGTGCCCTGGCCGCGGTTTGCTGGGCGGCAATGCTCTCGATGGGAAAGGACGGTTATCGCGATGCCGTAAAGCGAATCCTGGACACGGCGGCGGTCATCAAGAAGGGCATCGAGGAAATTTCGGAACTGGAACTGCTCGGGGACCCGCTATGGGTGATAGCTTTCAAGTCAAATAAGGTCGATATCTACAACGTCATGGAGATAATGGCCTCGAAGGGCTGGCGCCTTAATGGTCTCCAGAATCCCCCCGCGGTGCATATTTGCGTAACCTTGCGGCATACACAGGATGGCGTTGCCGCGAGGCTGCTGGAAGACCTCCGCGAGGCGGTCGCCACCGCGCGGGATAAATCGGGCAAGGAGCCCAGGGAGGTAGCGATGTACAGCCTCGGAGCTACATTCCCCGACAAGAGGCTTGTGGATAGAGGCATCGATCTCTACCTCGACACCCTCTATAGCACAGGCGAGTAAGAAATCTAAAGCGATTTAAATCATCCCAAGCCCTATCGTTTGAGGCGCGCCTCAAGTGACTCCAATATATGGCTTAACCATGCGGAAAACGGATGCTGGAGCCGACGGAGGATACGAACCGTCGCTCGCGGGAGACCGATGAACACTTGCGTGCGTGCAGATGCACTACGCCCGCTCGCGGTCGCTTGCGCGACCTCTACCCCCTAAGTAGTGCGCCGTCCCATAGGTAGGCTTGTGCACCGAGAGTGTCATTCTGCGCCGCACCAGCAAGGCTCGCGACCGAGGGTGTACTGGATGTACTCCGAGGAAGTACAACGAAGCTGGGGTGGATGCAGGGGCGCTCGAATGCCAGGATATCTATGGGACGGCGCACTTTGGATTGCTGGGGGGATGTTCCCCCCGCAAGAAAATCGCCCCCCTAGGTTCGAATCCTTCAGAACGGGTTGGGAGGTTTAATGGTGGGCCGTGCAGGATTCGAACCTGCGACCTTGGGATTAAGAGTCCCCTGCTCTGCCAGCTGAGCTAACGGCCCGGAGGATTACCCAGGCAGATTATACCGTAGTGACGTGAATCGTTCATGGGTTGTTTGAAGCCAGGCTTGATTATTTGTCACGGGGAATTTTATTCTCTACAATTGGTTGAGGCTTAAGAGGCTGGCGGTTGGCGCGGCTACTTGCATCGTTTGAGATTGGGGGGCAAAAGTATGAATTCTTGCAAGGCTCACAAGGCGTTGATTGTTTTCCTTTCGTTCTTTCTCGCCATCCCGGCTCTTGTCATCTTCCCGACAGAAGCTTATGCCTTCGAAGAACACCAGTTCTACGAGCACGAAAAAGATCTCCCAGGCACGGACTGGGAATTTTCTTTCGCTCATTTCACAGACCTTCATATCGGGGACGGTATTAAAGATTACGGAACTCCTGGATATGATGACGAGCCTCCTGAGGGGGACGTTGGGGCGAGCGCGGAAAAATTGCGCCAGGCTGTTGAATGGGTGAACGAATACGGGCCGGAATACAAGATAAAGTTTGTGATTATTACCGGAGACATTACCGATAGCGCTGAGAAATCCGAGTTCATGAAAGCGAGGGAAATCCTGGATGACCTGGATGTTCCTTACGTGCCAGTTATCGGGAATCACGACATCTGGGGATATTCTTATCCTCCCGACGCCGGTGGAAGTTTTATAGAACCCCCATCTCCAGTGGGGGACAGGTTCTTTCGTGAAGTTTTCGCCGACAACTTCGAAAGGCTGAAGAGTTTTTTTTCCGGCTGGGATGACGGTACGCGGAATACCCTGATACACAATGAAGAGGAAAGCTGTGACTGCTACTTCCAGAACTTCGCCTTTGATTATGCCGGCTATCACTTTATATGTGCTGATTTCAACAGCCGCAGGCACGCGCCGCTGGGCAACCCCGGGGTCCCAGGGGACGCAAACCTTTTTGATTCCGATTCGTGCAGGGGAACCTGGACCTGGTACAAGGAGCATATGAGTAATTATCCCTACAGAGCCGCCGAGAACGTATTGTCTTTCACCCACCAGCCCCTCTGCGTGAACCCATTTTTCACATTTTCCAAGGACGAATACGACACGATAACCGGTTGGTTCTCCGATATGGGATACCGTGAAAGCATTGGTCTTTGGATGGGGGGACATTTCCATATGTATGTTCCCGGGTGGTCGCCCAAGCTTCAGTATGAAATAAAGGACCCCGATGGGAACCTCGTCGCCACAGGGATACATTCCAAGGCAATCAAGGACGACCCCTTAAATCAGAGGCTTGTGAAGGTCTGGGGGAAGACCTCCGCTCCAGCTCCCTGGGGCGTTATTCTCTACGAGGGGGAAAATTATACCGGCAAGTCCGAGCTCTTCGTGGATAATGACCCGAACCTGGGGGATAACTTCATTGCTGACAATAGCGCTTCCTCGGTGAGATTGATGGGCGATCTGAAAGCCGATCTCTTTACGGAGCCCTCCTACAGTGGCAATAAGGTGACTTGCTTTGAAGACCAGCCGACTCTTGCCTCCCTTGGAATTGATGATGCCACCTCTTCGATTCGACTCCAGAGGCATAGCGTGACTGGGATAGAGCCAACTACCGGATTTGTGGGGGAGACCGTTGACGCCGAGATTTACGGCAGTGGTTTCAGTGAAGACTTTTCGATGCTTCTCGAGCGGGATGGAAGTGAGCCCATCAAGGGGACTTCGGTGGAGGTCGAAAGCCCGAGTAAAATTACATGCGCTTTCGACCTCTCCAATGCCGAGGAGGGGAAGTGGGACGTTTCGGTGGTGGCTCCGGATAGCTATAAGAAAACGCTCCCCGAAGCGTTCACGGTGGTCAAGCCTAGTGAAGTTGCAGAAACCTCCTGGTATCTTGCCGAGGGCTCTACTGGCTCGGATGAGAGAGGCTCTTTTGAAACATGGGTGCTCATACAAAACCCAGGGGATGAGGCAGCCACCGCTAAGCTCACTTACATGACCCCAAAGGGAGAAAAAGAAGGACCAACCGTAGAGCTTGCTCCCCACTCCCGCCAGACTGTAGATGTGGGGGCAACCGTCTCCAACGAGTGGAGCGTATCCACACGTGTTACCTCCGATAAGCCCGTGATAGCGGAGAGGGCGATGTACTGGAATACCCCAACTATAGCCCGTCAGGCAGCACATGATTCTATAGGGGTGCAATTAGCAGAATAGCGATATCCCAGTTGTTTGCTGGATGATTGGCACCAGTTAATCCCTTCCTGGGCGGTGCGATTCTCTCTTTTTGCCTTGTGTTTATCGGCACCCAGTACCTACCTCCTGTGGTAGAATTTAGTTGCCTACCTACGACCCTGTGCTGGCTATGTTTGCGAGAGTGGCGGAACTGGTAGACGCGCGGGGTTTAGGACCCCGTGGTGAAAACCGTGGGGGTTCGAGTCCCCCCTCTCGCACCAGGGTTCGGGTTCAGGGACAGGAATTGTAGGGGTTTTTAGGGGGAGTGGAGAGGGAAGGGGGATGTCTTGTGGAAGGTGCTTATAGGAGCTCCCTCGAAAAATCAGTTGCCAGATGTTTGACGGCAAACTGCACTGTGATTTTTTAAGGAGACCAGGATAGATAGGAGGTTTTTCTGAAAACTAAAGTTTCCAAAGAGGGCAAAAACAAGGTAACCCTGAGGATTGAAGCTGAAGAAGAAGACCTCAAGCCAATAGTTGACAAGGCGTATCGCGACATTGCTGGCCGTGTGAAGGTACCTGGTTTTAGGAAGGGGAAAGCGCCCAGGGAAGTTATAGACAGGCATTTTGGGGCTGACAATGTTTGGGTGGAGGCGCTTCAGAACGGGCTCGGCATGCTGTATCTGCGAGGAGTCAGGGAGGCAGGAATTTCTCCCGTGTCTGACCCGGAGGTCGACATAGTGGAGAGCCAGAGAAACAGCCGACTGGTTTTCGAAGCGAAGGTTGACGTGAAGCCGGAGGTAAGCGTTAAGGACTACAAAGGAGTTGAGGTCGAGAAACCGAGCGCAGAAGTTACCGAAGAAGACCTCCAGAAGGCGCTCGATGAAGCGAGGCAGGGGTTTGCCACTCTCGAGGTTGTGGAGGGGCGACCTGTTCAGAAAGGGGATTATGTAATCTTTGACTCCAAGGTTATCGCCAGCGAGGTGCCGGAGGAGAGTTCCATGATTTCTGACAGGATGGTAGAGGTTGGCGCCGGCGATTTCTTAGACGAATTCGATGAGGAGCTTGTTGGAGCGAAGAAAGGAGATATCCTCGATATCGTTGCCACCTTCCCCCTTGACTACGAAGACGAGGCTCTTGCCGCCAAATCCGCAACCCTCAGAACGATTGTGAAAGAAGTGAAAAGAAAGGTTCTCCCGCCTCTGGATGACGGGCTCGCGAAACAAGTTTCTAGCTTCGACAACCTTGATGACTTCAAGGAGGACTTGAAATCCAAGATAGGCGAGATGAAGCGCAAGGCAGCCGAAGATACGGTGCGGGAGGAGGTCATAAGGAAGGTTACCGAAAGCACTTATGTGGATATTCCAGAGTCGATGATAAAGAGAAGCGTGGAAATGGAAATAGAGCGCCTGTCGCGCGATTTTGAGGAACGCGGAGTAAGCCTTGAAAATTATCTCGACTCTCAGAAAGGCAGAAGACACGAGCTCGAGACGGCTCTCCGCGAGCCCATAGTTGAGTCACTTAGGCGAGAGCTTGTCCTTGAAGCGGTTGCCAAATCTGAGGGCATCGAGGTTTCCGACGAGGAAGCCAGAGACTACGTAAGGGAGGCAGCCCGCAAGGCTGGAGCTAATCCCGATGTGGTGCTCAGCCAGCTAAATGAAGAAGGTGCCCTCTATGGAGTGAAGTCGAACCTCATGCTTTCAAAGGCAGTGGATTTTCTGGTTGAAAACGCTGTTTTCGAGGGAAAGGCAAAACCAGAGGCTCAAGAGGAAAAGGCAAATGAAGCAAAGGATAGTGAGGGCGATAAGGGTGATTGATCGAAAGCACCCGGCTTGATTTAAGGAGGAACGCAAGAAAAATGAGATCACAGCTTGTGCCGATTGTAGTTGAACAGACGCCCAGGGGGGAAAGACAGTTCGACATCTATTCGTCCCTACTGAAAGAGAGAATTGTATTCATAGGGATGGAAATAGACGACCACCTCGCAAATCTGGTGATGGCTCAACTTCTTCATCTCGAAAGTGAAAATCCCGATAAAGACATAAGCATATATATCAACTCTCCCGGGGGAGTGGTTACCAGCACGCTTGCCATCTATGACAC
>JAQURN010000044.1 GCA_028715585.1 Actinomycetota bacterium
GTGGTTGTAAATCCCAAGGTTCTTCTTGAAGAGATGGAGAGTCTTCAGAAAAGGGGTATCTCGTGTGAGAACCTGAAGATAAGCTGTAATTCGCACCTCGTGATGCCATATCATCTTACCTTCGATCACCTTGGGGAGCTGAGCCTGGGAAAGGCGAAGCTGGGAACCACCCACCGGGGGATTGGGCCTGCTTACGCCGACAAGGCCGATCGCCTGGGGTTGCGGATGCAGGACCTTCTCGATGAGAAAATATTCAGGGAGAAGCTCGATGCCGCTCTTCAAAGAAAGAACGCGATACTTTCTAAAGCGTTTGGCCAGAAACCCTATAGCGTTGATGAGATAGTAAAAGAGTACATGGCGTATGGAAAGAAGCTCACCCCGCACATAGTGGATGCCTCCCTTCTTTTGAGTCAGGCGTTTCATGATGGAAAAAGGGTGCTATTCGAAGGAGCCCAAGGGACGCTTCTCGACCTCGACCATGGGACATACCCCTTTGTTACTTCCTCTTCACCCACCATAGGAGGAGTTTTTACCGGGACTGGAGTAGGACCGCAGCACGTGGACAAGATAATTGGCGTCACGAAGGCTTATCTCACCCGGGTTGGATACGGGCCCTTTCCAACGGAGCAGAATAATGAGGTGGGCGAGATGATAGGGGAGCGAGGACAGGAGATTGGGACGACGACCGGGAGAAAGAGAAGGTGCGGATGGCTCGATGGAGTTCTCCTCAGGTACGCCACGAGAATAAACGGCATAAATTCCATTGCCCTTACCAAGCTGGACGTGCTTTCTGAATTCGATACTATCAAGTTCTGTGTTGGGTACTCTTACGGCGGGAAGGTTTACGAGGAATTCCCGCCGCACCAGAGCGTTTTTCACAAGTGCGAGCCACGTTACGTTGAAGTTCCTGGTTGGAAGGTTGACATAAGCGGAGCCAGGGAAAGGGAGGATTTACCCCCACAAGCGATAGAATACGTAGAGTTAATCGAGGAGTTTGCTGGCGCCCCGGTTGACATGGTCTCGGTTGGCCCCAAGAGAACTCAGACGATTTTGATGGCTGAATGGCTGAAATCGTTGAGGATTCAGGAAGGTCCTTATCTCCATCTCGAGGATTTCACGGGACCTTGAAATTCCCACACTCCTTTGCTCTATTGTTTCAGGAAAGAGAGGAGACAAGCAGATGAAAGTGATGATTGTCGGTGGGGGGGGGCGCGAGCACGCCCTGGGATGGAAGATTTCCAAGAGCAAAGAGGTTTCGAGCATTATTTTTGTGCCCGGCAATGCCGGAATGGCAGAGCTTGGCGAATGCGTGAAGGCTGACTCCTCTGACCTGGAGGGCATGCTCAAAATCGCCAAGGATAGGGCGGTGGATTTCGTGGTGGTTGGGCCCGAGGCACCGCTTGCCGCGGGAATCGTGGACCTCTTCTCTGAAAACGGGCTCAGGGTATTTGGACCTAGGCGGGATGCCGCTCGGATAGAAAGCAGTAAATCTTTTGCCAAAACCCTCATGGAGAAGTATGGCATCCCAACCCCTAAGGCGCGCACCTTCACTTCTTTTGACGAGGCTGAAGCTTATGTTCGGAAACTAACCCCCCCAGTAGTGGTCAAGGCGGATGGCTTGGCAGCCGGGAAGGGCGTTACCGTTGCTTTCGATATCGAAACCGCAATCGAGGCGCTTTCCTTTTGCATTATTGAAAAAGGATTTGGAGACTCGGGTTCGAGGGTAATGGTGGAAGAGTATGTGGAAGGAAAAGAAATTTCGATTCTTTCCCTTACCGATGGAAAAGCGCTTGCTCACATGTCGCCTTCTCAAGACCACAAGAGGGCATTTGATGGAGACGAAGGTCCCAATACGGGGGGCATGGGAGCCTATTCTCCTGTTCCTTTCCTCGATTCTGAAACAGAGGCGTTCATACATAGCTCGGTCATGGAGGCGACGGTGAGGGCACTGGAAGCCGAAGGTTCAACTTACAGGGGTGTTCTCTACGGGGGGCTCATGCTCACTGAGGAATCCCCCAAGGTGTTGGAATTTAACGTGCGATTTGGGGACCCTGAGACACAAGCTATACTTCCAAGGCTTGAAAGTGACCTATTGGATGGAATGCTTGCCACCCTCGAAGGCACTATCGCAAACTACGATATGAGGTGGTCAAGCGATTACTGCATATGCGTGGTCATAGCTTCGGGGGGCTATCCGGGAAGCTACTCTACGGGTATTCCCATAAAGGGAATCAAGGCTGCCTCGGCTGACCCCAAGGTCGAGATATTTCACGCGGGAACCGCTATTGAGGATGGAAAACTCGTGACCGCTGGGGGGAGGGTACTAAATGTGGTGGCTCTTGGAGGCGACATCGAAGAGGCGCGAGGCCTTGCATACGAATCGGTCAGAATGATTAGCTTTGAGGGAATGCACTACCGCAGTGACATTGGGAAAGACGCCTTTGCTCTCGACTCTGAGGCAAAGATGTAAAGAAGGGAGAGGACAAAGGAATGAAGGTTTTAGTGCTTGCCGGCAGCGAGAGCGATTTGGGCAAGCTCGAGGAGTGCAGGTCCATGCTCGAAAAACTTGGAATATCCTCGTCATGGGTGGTTGCTTCGGCTCACCGCTCTCCAGGGAAGGTGATTTCCGAGGTGAAGAAGGCGGAAGAAGCTGGTGCGGAGGTTATAATCGCTCTTGCAGGAATGAGTGCCCATCTTCCGGGCGTGGTTGCCTCTTATACCAACCTTCCAGTGATAGGGGTGCCACTGGACAGTGGGATGCCAGGTGGAATAGACGCGCTTCTTTCCATGGCGCAGATGCCGACCGGTACACCGGTGGCTTGCGTCGCGGTTGGAGGAGCCAAGAACGCGGCGGTTCTCGCCGCAAGGATACTTTCCCTCAAGCATAAGGATATTGCCACCAGGCTCAAGGAGTACCGAGACGAGATTGCCAAGTGAGATAACAGCTTTGTTACCTTTAGGATGTGAGATAGCTTGATAGATAGATACACCCTTCCCCGCATGGGAAAAATCTGGAGCGAAGAAGAAAAAATGGGGAATTGGCTTCGCATTGAGGTGCTCGCGTGCGAGGCCATGGCTAAGAATGGGCTTATCCCTCCCGATGCCTTAAAAGCCATCAAACAGAGGGCGAGGTTCGACCCAGAGAGAGTCAAAGAGATAGAGAAGCGCACTCGCCACGATGTCGTCGCGTTTATTGAAAACGTTTCTGAAAACGTGGGCGAGGAAGGGCGTTTTTTGCACTTTGGTCTCACCTCCTCGGATATTCTCGATACTGGTTTGGCTCTCCAGACGCGAGATGCCATCCAGATAATCATCGAAGACACTCTCGAGTTGCTCAAGGTTCTCAAGGAAAAAGCTTTTGAGTATCGGGGGACGCAAATGATGGGGAGGACGCATGGTGTCCATGCTGAACCCACCACTTTCGGTGCGAAGCTTGCCGTGTGGGCTTTCGAGACGAGGAGGAACCTTGATCGTCTAGTTCACGCTATGGAGGCGGTGAGCTATGGGAAGCTCTCCGGAGCGGTTGGAACCTATGGAAGCGTGAGTCCCGACGTAGAGAAGTATGTGTGTGAGAAGCTGTCGCTGAAGCCGGCGGAGGCTTCCAGCCAGATTCTCCAGAGAGATAGGCACGCGGAGTACCTGTGTGCTCTCGCCATCGCGGCGGGCTCTCTCGAAAAGTTCGCCACCGAGATTCGAAACCTCCAGCGCACGGAAATTTCCGAGGCAGGAGAGCCTTTCCGCAAGGGGCAAACGGGTTCCTCAGCGATGCCCCATAAGAGAAATCCCATAATATGCGAGCGAATTTGTGGCCTTGCTCGCGTGGTTCGTGGGAACGCGATGGTTGGGCTTCAGAATATGGCTTTATGGCACGAAAGAGACATAAGCCACTCCTCCGCCGAGAGGGTGATACTTCCAGATAGCACCGCGCTTGTTGACTATATAGCGGTAAAATTCATTGAGGTTATGAGGAACCTGAGGGTTTATCCTGAACGGATGCGCGAAAACATAGACATGACGAATGGCCTCGTATTTTCAGAAAAGGTTTTACTTTCGCTCATCAAAAAAGGGCTTACGCGCCAGGAGGCATACGAGATTGTTCAGCGAAATGCCATGCGAGCGTCTGAAGGGGAAGGCAATTTCAAAGAAATGCTTCTCCGCGATGAAGAAGTGAGAGAGCACCTCGATCTACCCGAGATAGAGGCTTGTTTCGATGTCGGGGAGGCCCTTTCTAACATATCCGCTATATTTGAACGTCTCGAGGCTTTGAGCACAGAGCTTCCGTAAGTGTTTCGTTCCAGAGCGCCAAGACAAGGAGGATGAAATTGGCGAGGGCTAGAGTGCATATAAGATTGAAGGAGGGAATACTCGACCCCCAGGGCAAAGCAACTCTGGGAGCCCTCAAATCCTTGGGTTATGAGGAGGTCAAGGATGTAAGGGTTGGAAAGTACATAGAGATGGAATTGGAGAATGGCAGCAAGAAGCAACTCGAATCCAGGGTCAATGAAATGTGCGAGCGTCTTCTTGCAAATCCAATAATCGAGGATTACTGGTTGGAGGTAGAGGACTAGTGCATTTCGGGGTTGTAGTTTTTCCAGGGTCCAATTGCGATGGGGATTGCTATTACGTCATTAAGGATGTCTTGGGGAAGGATGTTGACTATGTATGGCATAAATCCACCGATGTTAGTAGGTTTGATTGCCTTGTTTTGCCGGGTGGTTCTTCCTATGGCGACTATCTCCGCACAGGGGCGATAGCGCGTTTTTCACCTGTTGTGGAAGCAATAAGGCGCTTTGCCGAGGGTGGTGGGCTGGTAGTTGGAATAGGCAATGGGTTTCAGATACTTCTCGAATCGGGGCTCCTTCCCGGGGCGATGATGCGAAACAGAGGGCTCAAGTTCATATGCCGCTTCGTTAATATCAGGGTTGAGAACGCATGCGCGCCCTGGACTTCCATGGCAAAAACTGGTCAAGTTTTGAGAATCCCAATCGCGCACAATGAAGGGAATTACCAGGCCCCCCCGGACGTCCTAGAAAAAATGGAAGAAAGAGGGCAGATTATCTTTCGCTATTGCTCGCCCGAAGGGGAAGTGTCGGATGAATTCAACCCGAACGGCGCTATTGGGAATATCGCGGGCATCACGAATGAGGAAGGGAATGTTTTGGGCTTGATGCCTCATCCAGAGAGGGCTTCCGAGGAAATTCTGGGTTCCTCTGATGGGCTTTTTATATGGGATTCAATCCTCGCAAAACTCGAAGGGAACACTAAATGAGAATTTCTTTTCCTCTCTTGTGCAGGCTTTCTTGGATGCCTCACCTGGAAATTGATTTAGAGGCAGCCCGTTGAAGGTGGATTTTCACGTCCATTCTCTATATTCCCCCGACTCTGTAGTGGATTTCGACTCGCTTGTTCGCACCTGCAAGGAGCGGGGGATAGATGCGGTTGCCATCATGGACCATGATGTGGTTGAAGGCGCGTTCGCGTTTGCGGAAAAGGCGCAGGAGATGAGGTTGGAGGGAAAGTGGGCTCCGAGGATACTGATTGGCGAGGAAGTCCGCACAAAAGGCGGTGAGATTTGTGGGCTATTTTTGAAAGAGAAGGTACCTCGCCATTTGTCCCCCCGCGAGACGATGGAGCTCATCCGATTGCAGGGAGGGCTCGTGTATGTGCCGCACCCCTTCGATCTGTTGAAGCTCAAAAGGCTCAAATCTCGTGAACTTGCCGAGTTGTCTGACCTAATTGACATCATCGAGGTTTTCAATGGGAAGCCGCGCTTTCCCCTTGCTAACTTACTTGCCCGAAGGTTCGTCCGACATCACCATTTCCTTTGCGCTGCCGGGAGCGACTCTCATGAGCCAACGAAGATAGGCACGTCTTTCGTCGAGGTGGAAGATTTCAATTCTCCCCAAGAGCTCCTTTCGAATCTCGAGGGGGGGAGGATTTCGGGGAAGTTATATTGCCCACTCGATAGCGCCTTTAGACGCCTTTGGAAGGTTGCTTTGGCAGAGAAAAAGAAAACTCCTTGATTTGAAACCCTGTTTGCTACTTGCTTCTCCCCAGTGACCATCGATACTTTTCGCCTATTTCGAAAAACAGTGGAAAGATGAAGGAGAGCCCCACTCCCGAGATTATGAGTGCCCAATCTACCCCTTTGAAGTACGCGGCATAGAATCCAGAGAAAGTTTCTATGCCCAGGACATCCTTGGTTATCTCGAAGGCGGCAAATTCGGCAAGTGGAGTTGTTATAGCGACTATTACGAGCGATATAAGCGATATCCACAGTATCCCCGTAAGCGAATGGCTTGATGCCTGCTTATCCCTGGTAGCTATTTTGTAAGAAGCCCATGGGACAGCGATTCCTGTCACGAACACCGAAGCTTGAGTCCATCCGCGAAAATTAGCAATCAACATCCAGAAGCCGAAGCTCAAGGCTGCCGCTGCCAATCCCCCTAGTGTCGCGGGCACCACTCTTGATTTTGCTGAGGCTTGGAAAGCAGGTACTTTTTCTTTTTCAGGAGGAAGCCGCGCGCCTTCGCCCGTGGTTATTTTTGTCTCTACTCTTTCCTGGAATCCAGTCGTGGTAGGGATGGGTTTTTGAACTTTGTTTTCCTTCCCTTCGCTCAGGATTTCTTCGACTTTGCTTTCGGATGGTTTCACGAGCTCGATTTGTTCTTCAAGGAATTCCTCTTCCATCTCGAGGTTAGGTGATTTTCTCTCCTCGGCTTCCTCAGTGATGGTGATTTCACTTATTTCGAGCCTTTGCCTGGCGGGCTTGAAACCCGTCTCCGGAGCTTGGGTTTGCGCGAGTTTGCACTGGGGGCAGAGAAGGGGATCTCCGCTTTCGAGCACGCATTGCTTGCACATTGGTTTACCACACCCCCTGCAGTCCCTGATTGCGGGTCTCGATGGATGCAGGTGGCATGCCTTCCAACTTTTTTCCTGACGTTCTTTCTGCTTGCCTTCGTTCATTCTAATTAGAAGCTGGTTGTCTGAAACTTGCTTGGATACTAATTATATTTGAGATTACTCCTGATTGCTGGGGATGGCTCTTGCTGACGTTTGAGTCCTTTCCTTGGATGTTATAAGTTATATAGGCCAAAAATGAAGAGAGAGTAGAACTTCGCGCGGTTTTCTCCGCGATTTTTTCCATAGAAAGGAGTTGAGTCGAAAGAAGATGAATATTCGCGAAAAGAGTGTGTTTTTGAAGATTTTACCCGGCCTGGTGGCATTGCTCATCGTTTCCTGCCTGGCTGGCTGTGGTAGTGAGATTGATGGGAAGCAGGTGATAAAGCCAGAGAAAGGGGCCGAGGAAAGCATGTTTCTGGAGAAGGAGGGAAAAACAAAGGAGGAAAAAGAAGCCGCAGAGGAAGCATTGGCACACGCGCATGACGCGAATGCCGGCTCTTCGTTCAAAGTCAAGGACATAAGGATGGTAAAAGGGTGGGCGCGGGTTGCGGTCATAGAGACGGGGGTGCCGGTGGAAGAAGCTATGGGTTTCGCCATATATTTGAAGAAGTCAAAGGATGACGGTTGGAAGGTAGCTGAGGCTGGAACAGACATTTCACCCGAGGACTTGCCCGAAGCGCCACCGGAGATATTAAATCCTTGAGGAATGAGATTGTTGGGGCTAGAGTGACTTCTCCATTTCTTCCAGCCGTTTTCTAAGTTCTCGTTTTAGCACCTTAAGTGTCATCGTGAGCGGCATTTCTTCGATGATGTAAACCTTTCTTGGGGCTTTATAGGCGGCAATATGCTCCTTACACCATCCCAGGAGCTCTTCCCCTGTTGCCTCTTCCCCCTCTTTCAACTGCACGAAAGCTACGGGGACTTCTCCCTTGGTAGGATGTGGAGCCCCTATTAATGCTGCCTCTAAAACTTTGGGATGTTGGAGTATCTCTTCCTCGATTTCCCGGGAGAAGACAGAATATCCCCCTGTTTTTACTACATCCTTTTCGCGGTCAACGAAATAGATAAATCCCCACTTGTCTCGATAAGCCATATCTCCTGTATGAAACCATCCATACTTGAAGGCTTGCCTGGTTCGCTCCTCGTCGTTATAGTATCCCTTCATCACGTTTGGTCCTCTTACCACAATCTCCCCGACTTCCCCTCTCTTTTTGAACGAGCCGTCTTCATCCATAATTCTCACTTTTACTCCTGGAACAGGAATTCCAATAGACCCTGGACGACGGAGAAATGGAAGATTTACCGAGACGATAGGCGCTGTTTCCACAAGCCCGTACCCCTCGATGAACTTTCCGCTCAAGGATTCAAACATCTTTATTTGTTCGACCGGCATCGCGTCCGCTCCGCTTATCCAATATCTGATGCTCGAGAGGTCGTATTTCTCGGGATGTGCTTGAAGCATCAAGTTGAACATTGCCGGCACGCCAGGGAAGAGATTGACCCTGTATTTTTGGATGTTAAAGAGGCATTTTTCTGGATCGAAAAACCTCATCAGAACACCGGCCGCTCCGGAGTAAATTCCTCCGACTATGAGGGTATCGAAGCCGAATATGTGAGCCATCGGCAATACTCCGATACCAACATGTTTTCTGTTGACTCCCAACATTTTTTGGGAGAGAACTACGGTGGAAAGAAGGTTTCGGCTCGTTAGCATAGCGCCCTTTGGGAAGCCCGTTGTTCCAGATGTATAAAAGATAGCGATGGTCTGGTGGGGATTGAGAGGGAAGGGTTCTACATATGTGTCGTGGAGCCCCTCGGTGAGTTCATCGATAGAGATAAGTCCATCTGGCACCTCTTCCCTGGGACCTATCATTACCCAGTGCTCGATTCCGGGAACATTTGCCTTGTCGCGGATGTTGTTTTTGAACGTAAGCGGCTCTACGAAAATAGCTTTTGCCTGACAATCTTTTACTATTCTGGTGATTTCGCTGGCTTTTAGCATGAAATTTAAGGGGACGGTAACCGCGCCCAGGCGGGCGGCGGCAGTGAATATAAGGGGCATCTCAACCCCATTGGTGAGAACTACCGCTATCCTATCCCCTGGCTTTACGCCAAGCTTGTCTCGCATCGCGGCGGCGAAGATGTTGGTTGCGCGGAGGGTATTCC
>JAQURN010000045.1 GCA_028715585.1 Actinomycetota bacterium
CAAGCCAAGAACTTCCCCATATTCCTTTCAAGGGCTTGGCGAAGAGGGGCTCAAGATTCTCGCCGAAGCTCGGGAAATAACTGGAATGCCTGTGGTAACGGAAGTAATGGACCCCAGACACCTGGAGATGGTTTCCAAGTATGCTGACATGCTTCAGATAGGAGCCAGAAACATGCAGAATTTCCACCTTCTAAGAGAAGTTGGAGGCCAGGAAAAACCGGTGCTCTTGAAGAGAGGCCTTAGCAACACTATAGAGGAATTCCTAATGGCAGCGGAGTATGTGGCCAGCGCCGGAAATAGTAATGTTGTGCTATGCGAGCGGGGTATCAGGACATTCGAGACGGAAACCAGAAACACCTTAGACTTGAGCGCCATCCCGGTTGTCAAGGAGTATAGCCATCTTCCCATCATCGTGGATCCTAGTCATGCTACCGGAAAAAAAGCGCTTATCACGCCGATGGCAAGGGCGGCACTTGCTGCTGGAGCCGATGGAGTGATGGTAGAGGTCCACCCCGATCCAAAAAGCGCATTGTCAGACGGTCCCCAGGCTTTGGACTTCCCCGCTTTCGCAAAGATGATGGAAGAATTAAAAGCTCTTGCCCCAGCGATTGGAAGGGTTGTTTGAAGTTCGGGAAATGATGTAGGAGTCAATGTCGTGCCTCCTCAAGTTTCGAAGGTGGCTGTTATAGGAACCGGTCTCATGGGCGGGTCACTTTGTCTTGCTCTCAAGAAGAGCGGGGTCGCTGAAACCGTGGTGGGCTACGACATCTCCTTTGATATCAGAAAGAAGGCAAAGAAGCTCAAAATAGCGGACCAGATTGCCGAATCTAGCGAAGAGGCTTCTAAGGATAGTGAAGTAGTTTTTCTTGCCACCCCTATCTCTTCCCTCGAGGAAGCTTGCCTTGATATCGGGGGTTCTCTTAGGGATGGCGCGGTGGTTTCAGACATCGCGTCTGCCAAGCTGGGGGTGGTGGAACGCCTTGGAAAGATATTGCCTTCTAAAGCGCGTTACGTGGGAGGTCATCCAATGACAGGCTCCGAGCAATCGGGAGTCGAGTTTGCAAGGCCAGATTTGTACAGGGATGTCCACTATGTTCTTACCCCCACCGAAAAGACAGATCCCGATGCGCTTGGATTACTCAATGGCATACTATCCGCGCTTGGTTCCAAAGTCATCTACATGGACCCCTACACCCATGACGAAGCGATGGCTGTGGTAAGCCACGTTCCGCACCTCCTGTCGGTGTTACTCATGGATGTGGCGCGGATTCAGCATGAAAAAATACCCAGTCTTTTTGCCATAACGGCTGGCGGGTTTCGCGACATGACGAGAATTGCCGGGAGCAATCCTCGGATATGGGTGGATATCTTGATGGAAAACAGGAAGTTCGTCATCCAAAGACTCGAAGAATTTAGCGCTCGAATTAGTGGCCTTACAGAAATTCTCGAAGGGGAGAAGACGGAGGAGCTGGAGAAAATGCTTCGCTCCGCTTATGAGGCTCGCCACGAGTTCTCCAAAAAAGCAGGGTTCGAGATGGAAGAGCTTTACATTCTAACGCTCATGGTCGAAGACAGGCCAGGGTCTATCAGTAGGGTTTCCACCGTGATAGGCTCTCTCGGAATAAACATAGAAGATCTCGAGATTACACACTCTACCGAGGGAGGAAAGGGAGTCCTCTCTCTGAAAATAACCGGCGAAAAAAATGCCGAGGAAGCGAGAAGAAAACTTGAATCCCTAGGATATGGAATTAGCTTGAAGAAAGCCTAACTACATTGAATTCTTGCCATGAAAGCCACTGTTAAGGGCAAAAAAACATTATCTGGAAAGGTGCGTGTTCCCGGTGATAAGTCCATTTCCCATCGCGGCGCGATAGTTGGGGCACTGGCTCGCGGAACGACTAAAATTTCGGGGTTTAGTCCTTCACAAGATTGCGCGAGTACTCTGGACGTGCTGGGGAAGCTGGGCGTTTCCATTTCGATTGATGAGTCCTTCGTTCAGATAGAGGGAAAGGCTGGCAGATTCAATCAGCCCAAAGAGAAGTTGCATGCTGGTAATTCCGCCACCACGATGAGACTTTTGGCGGGAGCGATTGCTCCGATGCCGATTCGTGTAACCATAACAGGCGACGATTCTCTGCTTCGAAGACCCATGGGAAGAATAATCGAGCCCCTTTCTCTCATGGGGGCTAAGGTGATTTCTGAGGGAGGAGGAGGGTTTCCTCCACTCACCATCGAGGGAGGGAACTTGCGGGGGATTGAGTATTCTCCTCCTCAAGCGAGCGCGCAGGTAAAGTCGGCTATTCTTCTTGCCGGGCTGGGGGCGACAGGGAAAACGCGCGTGCGTGAACTGTATCCCACGAGAGACCATACGGAGAGAATTCTGAGACAAGCAGGCGTAGAGGTTTTTCAATCGGAAAATGTAGTAACGCTACATCCAGGAGTGCCGAGGGCGCTCGAATTAGAAGTCCCTGGTGATATCTCATCCGCTGCTTTCTTGCTTGCGGGGGCGATGATTTGCCCTGGTTCCACCGTTGAGGTGAGCGATGTTGGAATCAATCCATCACGGAGCGGCTTCCTCGAGATAGCGAGGAAGATGGGAGGAGACATCGAGGTGGAAGTTACCGACTCTGGCTTTGAGCCGAAAGGGAGAATAACCGCCAGGTACTCCGCCTTAAAAGGAACAAGAATCGAACCCAGAGAGGTAGCCAGGGCAATAGATGAAGTCATGCTGGTTTCACTTCTTGCCACTCAGGCGCAAGGGACTACGATAATCGAGGGAGCTGGTGAATTGAGGCACAAAGAGTCCGATAGATTGAGTGCCACTGCCTCGGGCTTGAAGAAGCTCGGCGCCAGGGTGGAGGAGCGAGAAGACGGCTTTGTAATCGAAGGTCCGTGTGAACTTAGGGGAGCGCAGGTCGATCCCTATAAAGATCACAGGCTTGCTATGATGTTCGCCATTGCCGGTGCCGCGGCTTCTGGAGTTACGGTTATAAATGATTGGGAATGGATAGAAGTTTCGTATCCTAATTTTGTAGCTGACATGCGCAAGCTGGGCGTGGAGATAAATCGGGGGGAATAGCATTTTGTTCATTATAGCCCTCGATGGACCTGCTTCTTCCGGTAAAACCACCGTCGCGCGAAAACTCGGCGAGAAGCTAGGTCTTCAGGTTATAGACAGCGGGGCGATGTATAGAACGGTGGCTTTGCTAGCGGTGGAGAGGGAAATACCTTTTGACGAGAAAGAAGAGCTCCAAAAAATTGCAAGTGAGGTAAGGGAAAACATCAAGTTCGTCCCTAGCAAAGATAATACCGTTTCAGTTTTTCTTGGCAACAGGGATATCACCGAAGAAATAAGGTCGCCCAAGGTTAACGCCGCGGTCTCGCCGGTTTCTGAAGTAAAGGAAGTTAGGGAAGAAATGGTCAAACTTCAGAGGTCTCTTGCGAGGGATCCGGGGGTAATAGCGGAAGGCAGAGACATTGGTACGACTGTTTTTCCCAATGCGAACCTGAAGATTTATCTCGATGCTTCCCTCGGGGAGCGGGTAGAAAGGAGGTATAGAGAAGTCAGGGCGAAGGGACTTGAGACTAGCCGGAGCGAAATAGAGGAGGGAATAGGGGGGCGCGACCTGATTGATTCGAGTCGGGAGGTAAGTCCGCTTTCAAAGGCAAGTGACGCCATTACAATCGATACCACATCACTGGAGGTAGACGAAGTAGTGGATGAGGTTGTAAAAAAACTAAAAGAGAAGGGTGTCAGCTTTTAGGAGAAAAATTTGCTATTGGAAGAGACGACCTGTTACTTTATTCTCATTACCTTCGAGTTATCTATTAGAAGGAATGCTAGTTTCTTATTTTGATTCGAGGTGATTTCAATGCAGCAAACAAAAGACCGTTATAGGGTAATTCTTTCTGAAGAGGAAATTCCCCGTGCCTGGTATAATGTATTGCACGACCTACCAACTCCTCTTCCTCCTCCCCTCCACCCGCTTACGAAAGAGCCTTGCACGCTGGATGATTTAGCTCCTATTTTTCCCATGGGATTGATAGAGCAGGAGATGAGCCCCGAGGAAAACATCGAGATTCCGGACCCGGTTCTGGAGGCTTACAAACTCTATAGACCGAGCCCTCTGCATAGAGCGATTCGCCTGGAAAAGGAGCTTGATACACCCGCGAGGATTTACTACAAAAACGAAAGCTTGAGTCCTGCTGGAAGTCATAAGCTAAACACTGCCATTGCCCAGGCTTATTACAACAAGAAGGAGGGAATTGAGCATCTTTCTACCGAGACTGGCGCAGGCCAGTGGGGGAGCGCACTTGCGCTTGGTTGCAAATTTTTTGGTTTAGGCCTCAAGGTTTTTATGGTAAGGATAAGCTTTGAGCAGAAGCCTTACAGAAAAACGCTCATGGAGACATGGGGAGCAGAAGTCTATTCAAGCCCAACCAATATGACTAAAGCTGGAAGGGCAATCCTCGAGGCAGATCCCCAAAGTCCCGGGAGCCTGGGCATTGCAATCAGCGAAGCAGTTGAAACCGCGCTTGCGTCTGAGGATGTCAAGTATTCACTTGGCAGTGTTCTCAATCACGTTTGCCTTCACCAAACCGTTGTAGGGCTCGAGGCGAAGAAACAGATGGAGAAATTTGAGGATTATCCAGACGTGATAATCGGTTGTGTAGGCGGGGGAAGCAACTTCTCGGGTTTGCTTTTCCCTTTCATGAAAGACAAGTTTGAAGGGAAGAATTTCAGGGCAATCGCCGTGGAGCCCATTGTCTGCCCCACGCTTACCGAGGGGAAATACGACTACGACTTTGGCGATCAAGCTGGAATGACTCCCTTGCTGAAGATGTACACCCTTGGGCATGATTTCATTCCTTCACCAATCCATGCGGGTGGTCTTAGATATCATGGATGCTCACCAATCCTTTCGACGCTGATAAAAGAGGGGTACGTAGAGGGAAAGGCATATCCCCAGACTGAAATTTTTGAGGCGGCTTTATCGTTCGCTAGAACGGAAGGGATTGTGCCCGCTCCCGAAACTGCTCACGCTATAAAATGCGCGATGGATGAGGCTGTTGCCTGTCGAGAAAGCGGAGAAGAGAAAGTTATACTTTTTAATTTCAGCGGACATGGACTTTTGGACCTGAAGGGTTACGAAGAGTTTTTGGCTGGTCGCCTCAGGTGATTGAAGGGATTTCTACTCGGGCAGCAAAGTAACTCAAGAGGTGAGCTTGCGGTTCCAGGCTCGGAGGCTTTCATATGGCTATTTATTGCCCGCTTTGTGGAGCGGAAAATCCCAATGATGCTCGGTATTGCAATGTATGTTTGACCACAGTGGGTTTCGAGGACCTCGAGCGCCCAATTGCCAAGAAAACAAGTGAGGGATACCTCACGGAGTATCCATCAAGTTTCAAGGAGGAGGGTGTCCCTCGTGGCGCAGGGGGTTATACCCCTGTGGAGGAGGAAAAACTCCCGCCGGCAGGTCCGGTCGATATTGGCGAATATGCAAAGCCTTCGGGTGCTCCAGCCGCCAAAAGCCCACCACCCCCATCCGCAGAGCCTGTCGATATAGGAACTTACGGCGTTCCCTCTGGAATACCTGTTGAGGGAGGTAAGAGGAAAATTTCCCAGGAGGAACAAGCCATTTCCTCTCCTAGTGACTACTACGCGGTTCGCCTCTTTGAGGAGAAAACAGACCTTGCATCGCCGAAGGCTGTTAAGGGTTTTATTTTGCCCATCTTGCTAGCCACTGGGATTTCTCTTTGCGTCGAGGTGGTATTTGGTTTTTCCGCTTCCGGCGCGGTGATGCAAAGTAATTATTCTCTCCAGCAACTGGTGATGCTCCTCGTGCTTGGAATTCCCGCCGGGCTTTGTGGGTACAACGTTGGGAAGGGGGTTGGATTATACGGGTGGCTTTTTGGTCTTGCTAGCGTGGCGGCATGGGGCTGTATCTTGAGACCCCTATACTGGCTGGTCCTCAGCACACTGGCAGAAGAGAGGTTTGTTTTCTCTTTTCTTTTCAATTCTCTGAGCATTATCATGATGGTGTGTTTGTATCTCCCTCTCGGAGCCTTTCTAGGTTGGCTTGGAGAAAGGGAATCTCGCCCACACCTCTAAGCCTTTAGCAATTCTACTTGAGCCCTTCCAAATCACGTTGGAAGATTTTATTTCGCTAGTGCTTCTCTCGGAGATAACTATCTTCCAAAATCTGATAACATTTTGGGAAAACAAGACGGCCTGGAGGTTGATATGGGTTTTTTGAGATCCGCTCTGGCACAGCTCATAGATTGGGGCAATCCATGGACGCCATGGATGTTTGCCATTTTTATTCTTGCTGTTGTCATGGGGACGTGGACTGGAGCAGTCGCGGGACGCAAGGGAAGAGATACGCGAGCCTGGTTTATCCTGGGTTTTTTTCTTCCAGTGATAGGGTTGATTGTCATCTATATCTTGAAGCCCAAGGTTTCGGAGAAAAAATAAAGGTTCGCTCCGATGTAACTCGGGTTTCCGGAAGAGCCTTCTATCTTGGTGCCGAAGGCCGGATTCGAACCGGCACGGGGGTTTTCCCCACTGGTTTTTGAGACCAGCGCGTCTGCCTATTCCGCCACTTCGGCACGGCTTGAACCATTATATCAAGGTTGGACCGAGAGACTTGGGTTTTTCTATCCATTAGAGTCTTTTGGGAAGAGGTTCGTGAAGAATAAGAAAATTTTGCTTATTGATGGGAACAGCTTGGCATATAGGGCATTCTTTGCGCTACCAAAATCTCTTTCTACTTCGAGTGGGCAGGTGACAGGTGCTGTCTATGGATTTACGAGCATGCTCTTCAAGGTCCTCGATGAGGAAAAGCCTGATGCCTGTGTTGTCGCGTTTGATGTGCCTAGAGGAGAGCTGGAAAGAACGCAAGCGTTTGCTGAGTACAAAGCCCACAGGCCAGAAGTTCCCGATGAGCTACTAAGCCAGATGGAGCTTATAGAAGAGCTTCTCAAGCGCCTTCGGATACCCGTGGTCCGCGCACCTGGGCACGAAGCCGATGATGTTTTGGGAACCCTTGCGAAAAAGGCGAGCACCCTTGGATACGACGTTTTCATACTGACCGGCGATAGAGACATGCTCCAGATTGTTGGGAGGGGAATCAAGGTTATTTTAATCAGCAAGGGGATAACTCAAACGAGAGTTTTTGACGAGAAGAGAGTGGTAGAAGAATTTGGCGTCCCCCCCGAAAAACTTCCCGAGGTGACTGGCCTGAAAGGGGATTCCTCTGACAACATCCCGGGTGTTCCTGGCATAGGTGAAAAGGGCGCGCGCGATCTCATCGGTAAGTATGGTTCACTAGAATCTCTCTACGAGCATATTGATGAGATAGGAGGCGAGAGCAGAAAAAACATCCTCCTGGAGCATCGAGACAAAGCTTTTTTTTCCAGGGACCTCGCGACGCTGAAAACAAATCTTTCCCTGGACTTTGACTTCGAAGAGGCGAAACTTGGGAACTGGGAGGAGAAAGAAGTGCTCGATTTCTTACAATCGTGTGAGTTCGAGGTTCTTTCCAACCGTTTCGTCCAAAATTTTTCTCACCACAATATAGAGAAAGGAGAAAACAAAAAAAAGATTACTTATTCAGCGGTGAGCTTCCAGGATAAAGAAGGTCTTGGCGATTTTCTAAAAGAAGCAAGGGATAAAGGTGCGGTTGGGGTTGCGTCCCTTATTCATGGCTTGGGTTACTGCGATATTAGGCTCGTTTCCCTGGCGATAGCAACGGAGTCGAAGTTTTTAGTTGCTTCACCCGATTACGATGAAGCATTCGAGGTTGTAAGAGCGATACTTGAGGATAAGAAGATTGAGAAGTGGCTATGCGAGGGAAAGGAGACCATTCTCTCGCTTGGGAAATTGGGAGTTTCTCTTAAGAGGGCAACCTTTGATATTGGGCTAGCCTCTTACCTGGAAAATCCGTCGAGCGTGGCTTATGGCCCCGAAAGCTTGGCTGTGAGGAATTCCCTCGATATCGAAGTCGAAGGCGTCCTTCTCGAGGAAACTCCCAGCTTGTTCGAGGAGGATTCCAGTAGAGAATTCATTTACCTGGGTATGGATGCCGGAAGGGTTTTCCACTTGAAGCGCTTGCTCGAGGATAGAATTTCAAGGCTCGGTATGGGCCGGTTGTTAGCCGAGGTAGAGATTCCCCTCATGTTTGTCCTAGCCGAGATGGAGAAAAACGGAGTCGCCATCGATTTAGAGGTGATTGAGGCTCTAGCAGCGGAAACTAGAAGTAGGATGGCTGAACTGGAGAAAAGAATTTTCGAACTTGCTGGTCATCCTTTTAATCTTGATTCCCCCAAACAGCTCTCCAAGGTTTTATATGAGGAAATGGGCATCGCGCCTATTAAGAAAACCAAGACTGGCTATTCGACCGACTCGGGGGTGTTGGAGGCGCTTGCCAGAGATTACGAAATAGCAAGAGTCCTGCTGGAATACAGGGAATACTCAAAGCTCAAATCAACCTATTACGACGTTTTTCCCAAACTCGTATGTCCTTCAACTGGAAGGCTTCACTGTTCCTTCAATCAGACCGCGGCGGTCACCGGGAGGATTTCCTCCAGCAATCCAAATCTTCAGACTATACCAGTTCGAAGCGATACCGGCAGGAAAATGAGAAGCGCCTTCATTCCAGGAATGAGTGGCTGGAAGATTTTGGTTGCGGACTATTCTCAGATAGAATTGAGGGTCCTTGCGCACATGTCCGAAGACGAAGGTCTCGTCTCTGCTTTCAAAAGCGATGCGGATATTCACGCCGAAACTGCCTCGGAGCTTTTTGGAATCAGTCTCGCCGAGGTGGGTCCTTCGGAAAGAAGAATCGCCAAAACGGTGAACTTTGGGATTGTATATG
>JAQURN010000046.1 GCA_028715585.1 Actinomycetota bacterium
GCGTATCTGCGAGGCTCTGAAACGCTCTAGCGGCGGGGAATCATTCGTGATAGATGAAAGCTCTTCTGTCTGTCGTGGGGGAAGCTGGCACTGTGGGCTTTCTGGGCCTCCGCGGGGAGACGCTTTGCGTTCTCTCCAGGAATTTCTGACCAAAGGGGAAAAGCTCGTCAGCTCGATAGCCTCATTTGAGAGAATGCAAAAACTTGTGACGCCGCCTCCCACCGGAATTGCGGATAGGATGCTTATTTCCCCAGCATCGGTAGCGGATTTTCGGCCTGACCTCTTTGTCTTCATGTGCAATCCTAGTCAGGCCTGCAGGATTATAACTTTGGATGGCTTTTGGGATGGCATCCCACCTAGAGTTGAGATGGGTGGCTCGCTGTGCCATTCGGTTATTGCATATCCCATAGTGAGCGGCAACACTAATGTTTCGTTCGGGGATTGGACTGCCAGGAGGGCACAGGATTTCGAGGAGAATGTAGTTTTTGTGACTGTGCCGTTTGAGCGTACGGGTAACCTCGTGCTGGCTATCCCCAATTGCACCGCGGGCACCGCAGAGATGGAAAGAAAAGGCTTTCAAAACTTTTGACCCGAAGCGCTATGCTATAACTCACAAAGTTTCCTTTTCCTCCCATTCCCTCACGATGGGGCCATCTTCCCGCCAGCAGATGCAGCTGTCCAAGAGATTGAGCTCTTCAGCTACTTTTCGCATCAGGGCATTGGTTTCCCCCTCGTCTGACATGCGCTCGCGAGCATAAGTCGCGCTACCCTGAACGCTTACGTTGCCCATGGCGAGAAGCAGAGACGCTAGGTGGACGCAGCCCTCGTTTGAGCCTATATTTTGCCTTACCAGCTTGCCGTAGCCTGGCCTGACGCGGTTGCCGCGCAGTTTCTTGAGGGTTTTGAGAGCTCCGCTGCATTCATCCATGGGGACTTTTAGCATTTTCCCTTCGATTTTAACTATCTCTCCATCCGTCACGCGAACGCTCATGTTAGCCTCTATTTCGTGGATGGTTTTTCCCTGTTGCGTGTCACGGAGCCTTCCGTTGAGGCGTATGACCCCTCCATTTTCTTCCTCTACTTCCACATTTATTGACCTGTTGAATAACGACATGAACATCACCTCTTAAGCGCACTGTTCCAACCTTGGGCTGTATTTATCATATCAATCTTGCCACTTAATCTATTTAGCATAAGCACGAGAAGTTTGGAGGTAGCCCAAAAAGCCTCTCGAGCTGCTTGGGATTTTCAAAGGATGAAGAGAACCTTCCTGACGAATAATAAGTTGAAGCTGGTGTGGATTACGGAGGCGCTTTAAGCTTTGAACTTGCTTGTTGCCCGGAAGGGCGCCGACGCCGCAGTGGGTTTTAGGAAAGTTGACCGAATCATGAATAACTACGCTTTGGGACGAGATATTCGCTATCTCATCTGGAGACAGCGAGTGCGGATCAGAAGGGGCAACACCCTTCTCATCTTGCTTCTTGTCCCAACCTTTGTTTTCCTTGGGATTTTCTTTTCTGCCGCTAGCGAGAGCGAACGGAGTGTTCCAGTCGGAGAAGTCGATGGAGTGGGAGTATCTAAGATTTGGTATTTCGCGGAGGGAACTACCAGAGAACCATTTCAAGAATGGATTTCCCTCCTGAATCTCGAGGGTGAGCCATCGGAGGTGGTGCTTGAATATTTGTTTCCAGATGGAGAGAGGCTCGAGCGCCGACACGCTGTTCCCGCCTTGAAGAAGAAGATTGTAAAGGCATCCGGGGAGGTCCCTCCCGGCAAGGATTTTTCCTTAGTGGTAAGGAGTGAAAAGCCAATAGTCGCGGAACGTTCGATCTACTTCGATAGCTTGGGGATGAAAGGCGGATACCAGGTGAAGGGAGCGACAAGGGCGAGCGAGAGATGGCTCTTTGCTGAAGGGTCGGTGAGGGAAGGTTTCGAGACATATCTTGCTATCTTGAACCCATGCAAAGCCGAAGCGCTCGTGGATGTGAGCTATCTCAGCGGTAAAGGCAAGGAAGTGAAAAGAAGAGGAATCAAGGTAGAAGCTCAAAGTCGCTTCACTATTGCGGTACACGAGCCTGGATTGGGTTTGGGAAGGTGCAGAGGATCTGCTGGGGATATCGGGATAATAGTTGAATCTAAAAATGGGGTTCAAGTCGTTTCCGAGCGATCCATGTATTTTTCGCTTGGTAATGGTGTTGTTGGTGGCCATGGTGCCCTCGGTGTTCCTCAAGCGCAGAGTGCCTGGTATTTCGCTGAAGGAACAAATCGAGAGGGTTTCGAGGCTTTCCTTTGTTTCTTCAACCCGAATACCTCTCCGGCGAGGGTGAACATCGAGTATCTGCTAGAGAATGGCGGGAAGGTCGAGAGGAAAGGGCTCACCATTATGCCCCGGGCGAGGCTTACGGTCTCTTCGAGGGATAAAAGATATGGACTCGGGGGAACAGAGGGAGACCATCTCGATTTTTCCACCACGGTGGCTTCGAGCAATGGTGTAGGGCTTGTGGTCGAGTGTCCCGCCTATTACTCTTATAAGCCCTTCTGGACCGGAGGGCATATTTCCAGCGGCAGCGAGAGCCCGAGAAGCGTTTGGAGCTTCTCCGAGGGCTGCCTGAGGGAAGGATTTGATACCTACCTATCCCTTTTCAACCCCGGGGAAAAGGCGACGGAGGCCAATATAACCTGCTACTTTGGAGGCTCGCGAGGCCCGGATACGAAGAGTGTTGCGATTGGGGGCAATTCGCGGGCGACGTTTGCGCTCGCTGGAGGTGGATTGGGTTTTGGTAGGCACGAGGGTGATGAAGGGGATATAGGGGTCGAGGTGGAGACCAAGAACGGTAGCCAGATTGTCGTAGAAGAGGTAATCTATTCAGCTCCCAGGTGGAGGACGATGAGTAAAGAAACGCTCATCAAGACATGGGGGCGAGGAGAGGTGTTTGCCGGCAACACATCGAGCACCATGGTTGCGCTTACCTTCGATATCGAGAGCTCCTCGAGGAACACCCAAGCTATCCTGGATATTCTCCATCAGAAAGACGTCCATTCCACCATGTTTGTTACCGGTCAGTTTGCCCAGCTCTACCCGGAAACGATAAGGAAGATGGCATTTGAGGGACACGAGATTGCGAACCATTCGATGACCCATCCTCACTTCACCAAGCTTACCGCTCCAGAGATTTCTGCTGAAATAGGAACAACCGAGGGGATAGTTCAGGGATTGACTAGTCTTTCTACCATGCCCTATTTTCGCTTTCCTTATGGGGATAGAAACATTCCCGCTATCCAATTCTTGAATTCGATTGGTTACGTTTCGGTTAACTGGACTATTGATTCCAGGGACTGGCAACACCCCCCCGCTCAGGTAAGCTCGACAGTGTTATCTCTGCTTCGTGGCGGAGCTATTATCCTCATGCATGACCGGGATTCAACGGTCCAGGCACTTCCTGGCATTATCGATGGGATAAGATCCAGGGGCTTTGTTCCAGTTACCCTTACTGAATTGTTTTATCCAGGTCCTTAAGCGGCATCGCGCTCGTGATGCTTGAATGAAATTTTGATTGAAGTCCCAGTGATGCTTCTACTGACGAACCTCTGTCTTCGCACGAGACATTGGTTTACCTGAGTCTAATTTGGCGTGACAGCTCAAGCTGGGATAAAATCTCTTGCTGTTTTGAAATGTTCTGCTTTTAGTGCCCCAAGTCTTGCGGGAGGGTGTTTGATAGGAGGGATATTAGATGCTTGAAAGGGAACCCGAAATTTTTGTCACCGGGAAAAATCACTATGAATTTGGTGTGAAGGTTGGAGAAAGATACCGAAAGTTTTTATCGTCATGCCTTTCGCTTCTGGGGCGGGAGAAGCCAGGGGCCTTATCAAAAAAGCACCTCAAGCTTTTGAACTCTCAAATTCCCGAGTTTCGAGAGGAGTTGGAAGGAGTCTCACGAGGAAGCGGAATCGAGGTTGATGAACTCTTACTGATTCGGCGCCTGCTGGCATCGTCTATCACGTTCGGGTGCACCAATTTTGGGGCTAGAGGAAAAGCCACCGAAGACGGTGGAGTCATGCTTTCCTGGAACTTCGACGCACTGCCCTTGATGAAACTTTTATTGGGGAACTTTCCCTTTTTTGTGAGAGAAATAGAAGGGAAGATACCCTACCTTTGTTTTGGAGTCCCCGCGCTTTTCGGGATAGGGATTCTCAATGCCGAGCAGCTTGTTTGTGTGGTCAACGCGGTTGGTATCGAGGACGATGGGGAGGGATTGAGCCCATTTGAGCTGAACAATCTCGCAATGGAGACCTGCTCCGACGTCAGTGGCGCGGAGGCGATATTCAGGGAGGGGCCAAGGCAGGCAACCAGGTCGATGGTCTTTGGTCTGCTCATGAACTGGAACACAATCTGGGCTGACAGGTCGGGAGACCTTGCCGTGTTTGAGTATTCCCACAACCATTTCCGCTCTCAGAGAGCAGGAGAAGACAAAATAATTGCCTCCGCGAATCACCACCAGTTTCTCGACAGGAGCTTGAGCGGCTCTTTCGACCCGACCACCCAGGAAATAATTGGCGGTTCTTACTCTAGGCTTGGGAGGATGTGGTCTCTCTTGAGGGAGAACCACGGGAGGATAAACCCCTCCGTGGCAAAAACCATGGTCTCCGACCATATCCCCGACTACGCACTGCTACGCGAGTTTGGAATCGAAAAAGAATGGTGGGAGGAAAAAATCGACGACTCCACGATTTGCGCTCATCCCTGGAATGCGAGAAAGCATTTGAAGAAGGGGGATATCGAGGGAGCGCTCCTTGAAACCTCTTTCAGTTGGACGCTATATTCGATGCAGATACAGCCACACCTGGGGACGGTGTGGTTTTCGAACGGCAATCCTTGCAGAGCGGCATCTGTACCCGTATTTTGGGGAAAGATGCTCGGGATGGACGGTTTAGATAAACCAGCAGGATTTGTTTTGCCAACTGAGTTTGGCAAGGCAAAAAGCTCGAATCGAAGAAGCGGGCTTTTTCTCGAGAGCTCTGGAACGCTGGGAAAAACTATTGAGAGCTTGTGGTTCCGTATGATAGAGCAAGTAGAGAGACGAAGCTTTGAAAAAATTGGCAAATAAAGTTGGCTATGAGATAAAATTTCTCGACCGATAGGATTGAGAGATAAGAGGAGGAACACACGCTTGAACCAGCATTCGATGAAGGTCGGCACCACTTTCGGTCTCACCTCTGGGATAATAACCACCCTCGGCCTCATGGTGGGCTTGCATTCGGGCACGCACTCCAAAGCCGCGGTGCTTGGGGGGATAGTTACCATAGCCGTTGCCGATGCGTTTTCCGACGCTCTTGGCATTCACATGAGTGAGGAGTCAGAAGAGGTGCACACGCCGAAGGAGATATGGCAGTCAACCTTTTTTACTTTCCTTGCGAAGTTTGTCTTTGCGGGGATGTTTGTTATTCCGGTGATTCTAATTGATGACCTGGGGATGTCTATAATAGTTAGCGTGGCAATTGGACTTTCCATACTGATTTACGCGAGCTATCGTATTGCCAAAGCTCAGAATAAAAACCCACTTTCGGTTATCGCGGAGCACTTCATTATTGCCTGTGCCGTGATTGCTGCAACACACTATCTCGGAGACCTCGTTTCCGCTCTGACGGGCTAGTTATTTTCCACGACGATATTCCGTGATTGCTCGGGAAGTGAGGCGGAAATGCACTATTTCTCATCGGTTTGGTAAAATACTCTCCAGAGGCGGGGGTATAGCTCAGTTGGGAGAGCGCGGGCTTTGCACGCCCGAGGTCGGCGGTTCGATTCCGCCTACCTCCACCATCAAACTTTCCAACTGATTTTGAGGAATCGAACCGAGGGGGGCTTACCTATCTTGCGGGGGGAGTATTCCCCCCAGCAATCTAACTTAGGGGGGTAGAGGTTGCGTAAGCAACCGTCCTAGGGGGGACAGGCGTCCCCCCTGGAAGAGCGAGCGGGCGTAGTGCATAAGTGCAAAAAGCCAAGTTTATTAGGTCTCCCGCGAGCGACGGTTCGTTCTCCGCCTACCTCCACCATCAAACTTTCCAACTGATTTTGAGGAATCGAACCGAGGGGGGCTTACCTATCTTGCGGGGGGAGCATTCCCCCCAGCAATCTAACTTCTTACATTTCCTGCAGGAAATTATTCCTTCTTGCGGTTTCTGTCCTGAGTGCACCAACTAGGTTCGCGAAAACTATTGGAATGAGCAAAGCTGAGAGAGTTAAAGAGCGTAAGGGGAATAACAGCAGCGCAAGAATCCTCGAGCGCGCCCAGCCCAATGTGCGAAATACACAGCGGTATGAATGTTAGGCCGTGAGGGACAGCTTATTTTTTAGATGGCTTCTTTGTTGCCGCTTTCTTCGCCGCGGGCTTGCGACAAGCAGGCTTCTTTGTTGCTGCTTTCTTTGCCGCCGCTTTCTTCGCAGCTGGCTTCTTTGCCGTTGCCATTTTCTCCTCCACTCTAGAGAGCCTCTTCTCAACCTGTTTTAAGTCATCCCTGGTTGCGACACCTAGGGAGGTGAGCGTGTTCTTGACTAATGTCTCGATGTTCTCTGCAAGTCCTTCCATAAGCTTGTCCACTGCTCCCATCCCGGCTGATTTCTGTACCGCCATCTGACCTCCCTTCAAGTAGCCTAGTTTTGTAATTCTATATTGATGAAGCGCTCCATTGCAAAGTCAACTTTTTGAGTTCACCAAATAAAACCCGCGAATCAGAAAGTCTTTCTGTTGCCCTCCTTTTTTCTGGCGAGCTTCGCGGATATTACTTTGATTCTGTCTATGATTAGCACGGGTACTAGTGAGCAGAGGGCAATTAGCAACCAGCCCTCAAGGCTTGGGGCGCATGTGTGGAAAGCCTTTTGCATGAATGGCACGTAGATTACTGCCAGTTGAAGCAGGAGCGAAGCAAACAAGGCTCCCACGAGATATCTGTTTCCCCATGGTGGTTCTGTGAAGAAAGACCTTTCCTCAGAGTGGAAATTGAGAGAGTGCAAAAGCTGGGTGAAAACCATCGTGGAGAAAACAATGGTCCGAGCCATCTCTGCTCCCTTGTTCTCCCATGGATAGTTAAAAACAAAGTGGGCTAGAACGAAGGAAAGGAGCGCGCCGGCGGCAATGGTAACTCCGTACCAGAGGAGCTTTCTCAACCTCGAGTACGCAAGTATGCTCTCCCCTGGTTTTCTGGGGGGACGGTCCATCAAATCTGCTTCTGGCGTGTCCATCCCCAAAGCGAGCGCGGGGAGCCCATCTGTTACCAGGTTGACCCAGAGTATCTGTACCGGAAGCAGGGGGAGGGGAAAGCCAGCAAGCATCGCGATGAACATGACGAGTACTTCGCTGATGTTGCACGAGAGGAGGAAATATATAAACTTCTTGATGTTGCTGAAAATTGTGCGCCCTTCACGCACTGCCGTGACGATGGTAGCAAAGTTGTCGTCCATGAGAACCATGTCGCTTGCCTCTTTGGAGACATCTGTGCCCGTGATTCCCATGGCGACGCCTATGTCAGCACGTTTCAAGGCAGGTGCGTCGTTCACCCCGTCCCCGGTCATCGCGACTACATGCCCTTTGGATTTGAGCGCATCTACTATCTTCACTTTGTGTCTGGGAGAAACACGCGCGTAGACGCTGATGTTTTCGGCTCTTTCTCCAAGCTCTTCGTCTGACATCTTCTCCAGTTCTATCGCGTCGACGAATTCCTTGCCTTCAGAGAGGATTCCCAGCTCTTTGCCGATTGCCTGCGCCGTGGCGAGATGGTCACCCGTCACCATCGCTACAGAGATTTTCGCTCTCTTGCAGGTAGCGAGAGCGTCGAATACTTCTTGCCTGGGCGGGTCCTTCATCGCGTAGGCACCCAGGAACACCAGGCCGCGCTCGATTTCTGATGGATCTGCCTCGGCTGGAAGCGCGTCTATGATTCTGTATGCTAAGGCAATGGTCCGGAGTGCCCTTCCGCCAAGCTCTTCGGTAGTCTTGAGTATTTTTGTTTTCTTCTCATTGGTAAGGGGTTCGACTTTGTCACCCTTCTGGAGGCCAGATGAGCGAGCTAAAAGTGCCTCGGTGGCGCCTTTTGTGAGAACGATGTATCCGTTATCATAAGGGTGGACAGTGCTCATCATTTTCCTGTCGGAATCAAAGGGAATCTCCATGAGACGAGGCATCCTCTCTTCGAGTTCATCCTTTTTCACCTCTGCTTTTTTTGCCGCGGCAAGCAAGGCGACTTCGGTTGAGTCTCCGACAAAGGAGCCATCGGGAGTCTCCCTCGAATCGTTGCATAGAACCGCAGCCAGATTCGAGAGGTGGAACGCCTCTGAGTTGCGTACCTCTCCCGTGAGGAAGTCTTCAAACGGTTTTGGGGATTCGTCGGCTAGAAACGCTTCGACCACGGTCATCTGGTTGAGGGTAAGGGTCCCTGTTTTGTCAGAGCAGATAAAGTCGGCGCAGCCTAGGGTTTCAACTGCT
>JAQURN010000047.1 GCA_028715585.1 Actinomycetota bacterium
CAGTGCCCCCTCATGTACGGATAGAGCCCTTCTAGCCTCCTCTGAACAGCCCCCATGACCACGGTCGTGTTCAGCCTCTTGGGCTTCTCCTCGATTTTTTCTTTTCTTGCTTCCCCACTCATTAACTGCCCCCAGCAAAAACACTCGCATTCATGACTTTAGCTTCCAACCTATAAAACGTATCTACCACACCTTTGTTATCGGCACCACTCTAAAACCAAGCCGCCTGGTCAATGCCATACACTACCACATCAGGAGGTAGCATTCTGCTCCTCCTTCAATTCCCTCACAGCAAGAAGCAGGTTTGAGACGCAGAGAAAACCGCCCACTGCCAGAATCACGAGGACAACCTGGCGAAGGCTCCCGTGAAAGAGGCTTATTCCCACAATCTCCCCCACCGCTCCTATCGCGAAGAAAATGAGAAATGATTTTTTCCCCACGGCGAGGTGATAAAATGAGAGAAGTTTCGCGAGCGCGAAAAATGCCATGGCGGTGCCGAAAAGCCCCACGAGCCCAACAATGCTTTTCCCTCTCGATCCAGCGAAAACATATCCGGTAAATCCCGGGAAAACCCAGTAGAAAATCACAACCGCGCCAACCATCAGAGAGGTCGCCAAAAGGCTCAAAATCAGAGTTCTCTTTGTGGGCTTCCCGCTCGCCTCGAGCCCGCTTACCCTGGGAAACATCACCAGGGATATGCCATCGGGAAGGAAAAGGACAGCCTTCCCGGCAAGAGCCGCATAGGAGTAAGTTCCAGCCGCCTGAGGCGAAAACAACCCCTTCACCAATATCACATCTATCTGGGAGAGGAAGATAACGAAGAACTGCGCCAGCGCGACAGGGATGAGAAACTTTAGGGCATGGACTGGCTTGAAATCCAGATTCTCTTCAACCTTCCCGCGAAAGATTTCACGAAGGTGATAAACGACGATTCCGCCGACCAAAAAGGCTGAAATCGCGCCGGCTCCTATGGCTCCACCCACACCCAACCCAAGCTGGACCAAAAGAATCGCGAAGAGAATGCGAAGCGTTGCATAAGAAACCTGCGCTCCACCCAAGAGCAAGAAATCCTCCCGCCCCTGCAAAAGACCATTGGGAAGGGTTAAAAAAAGGGAACCAGCTATGGATATTCCAAGAATGGGAAGATAAAGAGCGGAATGCAGTTTCATTGCTTTCGCGATAGGAAAAGCAAGTGCGGAACAAACTAAAATCGCGGTGATGCCGGCGAGTGGGAGCCACCTCGCGAAACTTCTTGCCAGAGCCCTGGTATTCTCGCGTTCGCCCCTACTTTCAAACTGCGCCACATACTTCGCGATGACGGTCTGGATGGAAGCGCACCCCATCGTGACGATGAGATAAATTGCCTCCATGGAGTAGAGGTCACCGAAATCCGCCCTGGGAAGAAACCTGTTCAGCACTAGGTTGAAAAGGTAGTTGATGATGCCAGCTATGATTACCGCCGCAACCATTACCCCAAAAGCGCCAAATAACGTGTCCTTGAGGGAATTCACCCTTTCGATGAATTTGTGGTTTTTGAAATCAGCCAATGGCGCCGCCAATCCCTCGGAGCTAAATAAAAACTTAAAAATACTAGCACGAATAGCCGAGTCCCCGCTTTGTGAGAGCACATTAGTCTTGAAGGAGTTAGGGTGGAATGTTAGACTCCATCCCCGAAACTTTTCTCGACCCGTTATAATTTAGACGACGGGCCAGTAGCTCAGTTGGCAGAGCACCGGACTTTTAATCCGGGTGTCGGAGGTTCGATTCCTCCCTGGCTCACCATGAAGCCCCCATCGTCTAGTGGCCTAGGATCTCGCCCTTTCAAGGCGGAGACGGGGATTCGAATTCCCCTGGGGGCACCAAAGCTTTGTGATATAACTTGCCCGTGAAATGCATAACTTTCGGAATGAGGATAAAATAGGCAGAAGGAGCCGTGGTGTAGCCTGGTTTAACACACTGGCCTGTCAAGCCAGAGATCGCGGGTTCAAATCCCGTCGGCTCCGCCAGCTCAAAGTCAACTCAAAAGATAAATGGCGAGATAGCTCAGTTGGTAGAGCACTGGACTGAAAATCCAGGTGTCGCCGGTTCGATTCCGGCTCTCGCCACCACTGTTTTTTGGCGTATTTACGGGATTTTCTGAATATAAAGCCTATTGGAGGTCTTTAGCGGTTTTGCCCAGGCTAAAGGGCAACCTCATTGCAATTTTATTCTAACCTCTCCGCCCCTTAGGGGTTCGTAGACAAAGAATATGGTTCCCACCTGCCCTGGGACCTCAAACGCCACATTTCCCCTTGCTTTCTGCCCAGGCAAGATGTCACCATCTGGATATTTGGGTTCTGGATAATACATCGCTGGAGTATATTCATATCCGTCGGCTGACTCGATTTCCATCTGCAATATAGTAGATACAGGAATGGTCTCAGTGCCATTATTTTCGATTTCTAAGTCAACAACAAGGTATTGGTTCCCAGATTGCGGCTTGCTAAACTCATCCCCTCCAGATGGCTGCCAGCCGTGGACTGTTACAGTGAGATCGCCAGCTTCAACCGGCTCACCCACCTTGGCTTCGGGAGCCGTGGTTTTTTGCTCCCCGTCAGTTGTTAGGACAACAACTACGATTATAATTATGACTACCAGGACGATAATTCCTATTCCGATAAGAACCCCTTTGAGAACGCCGTGACGCTTTGGTGGTGGCTCCGAGGGGGGAGCTGGCGGTTGAGGGGGTTGCTGGTACTCCATGTTTATTACCTCCTGTTACCCAATATTTTCGCTGATGAGGCACTTTAGCACGCAAGAGGAATTGCGGTCAACATTTCGTGCTGCTTCACCATGTAGAGAAGTCACTTAGGAAATCTATCACTTGCGGGAATGGGCTAATCGAGCATTATAATCGCGGGAGAGGGAAGGAAACATGAACGGTTTTGCTCAAATATCGACAACAACCAACAACAGAGACGAAGCCAACAAGATTGCGCGACTCCTTGTCGAGCAGAAGTTAGCAGCCTGTGTTCAAATAGTTGGTCCCATCAAAAGTATTTATCGGTGGGAAGGCAAAGTCGAAGAAGCTGAGGAGTGGCTTTTAATCGTCAAGTCGAAAGAGGCACTGTTTGAAAGGGTCAAGAAACTCATCAAGGAAAACCATTCATACGATGTGCCAGAGATTCTGTTGGTGCCGATAACGGGCGGCAGCCAAGATTATCTCGAATGGCTGGAGAGCAACTTAACCAAGTAACCTCATCCTAACCGCTTTACGCAAGCGACACTGCTTGTCCTTATTCTTTCCTAACTTTGCTACTTGTGGCGGCGTATCTCCTCGAACAGAGCCCTGGCGGCTTCCTTTGGACCCTCGAGCTCGTATCCCCCTATCCCTAGCCTGGTCCTCACCTGCCCCAGCCTAACCCCAGAGGAAAGCATCCGCAGGAAAAACTCTCTGGATATGCGTCTGTGCTCTGCCTCTTTTTGCACCGCCCCAAATGGATTGGCAAAATAGGTTTGCACGAGCCCCTGCTCGTCGGTCGTTCCCTTGGAAATCCTGGCGCCGCTCTCGAATACCTCCAAAGCCTCGTCCACATCGGTTGAAAATTCCAGCGGAGGGCGCGAGGAAGAAATGTCCTCGTAGTTGTTCGCGTAGAGGAAGTAGTCAACTCTGTGGCCCTTGACCACGGCGTCATAGGGGGTTATGGGAATCACCACCCTCGCGTTGGTGAGGTGCGGATTTATGAATATGGAACGGTCGAGCTCTGAATACGCGTATCCCGCCTCCAGGTCATCCAGCCTAACGAAAGCTCCGATTTCGGTGCCATACGCTATCACGTTCCCTGCCTCATCCAGGCCGAGGGTTCCCATGTCGTCGAACACTACCTCCATGTCGCTTATGTATTCCCCCGCAAGGGACCTAAAAGCTTCCAGGGATTCTGACTTTCCAGTACCGCTGTCGCCTACTATCACCACGTTCGCTTCCGCTCCCCCTCGAAGAATTATTCTCGCCATGGCACCATGAATAGGAAACCAACCATCAGCAATCATCTTCAAATTGTGCAGGGTGAGTATCATTTTCTTCATGTATCCGAAGTAATCAACCTCCCCACCGCCTGAAACCAAGCCAACCACGGTTTCGGTATCGGGGTCCTCGTAGAAAACCGTCTCCCTCTCTCCAGGAGAAAACACCACCACGCAATCAGGGTTTCCCTCCCGAACCTCCTCGCCAGAAGCTATCTCGAACAGGTTGGCAAGGCTCACGCCAAGGGGCATGAAATCCGCGTGGAAATACACGAAGGTCTTGAGGAGTCCTACCTTTATAGGCATGCAAAACCACTTGCCTTCCCCAAAGGAGACCTTCTCAATTGGGTTCTCATCCACAGGGGTAAAAGTTCCTTCTCTCTTGTTGCTCCGCGTATAATAGATGAGCGGAGGTCTTATTATCACAAGCTGGATAAATGGCACCCCTTCGAGCTTTTGGTAAGCGCCAGGCATCGAGCAGGGAATTCTTTCACATAGAAGCCCGACCTCGGCTCCGCTTGGGAGTTGCCTGTAAACCTTGAAAAGGCTTCCAGTCAAATTTTCAGCCAGCCGCCGATACGTGCCCCTCACGAGCTCCTCCAAAACGCTCACCTGGCGCCTGAAAGAGTCGTGGTATTCCCTCGTCATAACCTGGGTGGGTTTGTAATCCTCTTCGAAAATCAGAAACCTGTCTGCCATCCTCCAGTAGTCGTAGAGGCTCTCGACCAGGTAGTAGAGGTCGGTTGCAAAACTGGGGAGAACCCCTCCCGGGAGCGAAGAAGAATCACCTCGTGGTGGCTCTAAAAGATTCACAAAGAGGTTAATCATTTTGTCGAGGTGGATTGTGGCGTTTTCTCCGGCACCCTCGATAAAACCAACTTCTTTAAGGAAACCCAGGCGGGGCGATTCCCGCTCCAGAAGCTCTCGTAAGAATTTCTCCAATATGGTTTTGAAAGGGGCGCTCATCAATATCTCCACCGGAGTTCGGCAGAGGTCATGCGCTCGAATAATAACCTTCATTTCTTACCACCTAGAATGAACTCCGTGACCCGAGAAATCGCGGCAGGGAAAACTCATGCAGTACAATTAAAACACAGTTAAAATAGTTGGGCACGCCGCCAGGGCTTTAGACGGGCGTGGCGCTTCCGCGAAGGAGAAAAGTCAGAGTGAGGAAAAGAAGAACAGCGGCAAAGCTGATTTTGATAGTACTTTTGGCATCGCTTTTCTTCCTAGAGCAAAGCGGGATGGCTATTGCCTCCGCCGTCATCTCACTTCCAGAGGAGGCGTGGACAAGGATAGCAAGCGGCGGACTTGGCGACCCTCACACCATCTTCATCGCCCCTGCCGCTGAGTTCAAAGAGAAACTCTACTTCATATCGGCTACGAAGCCCTCCAGCTCGCCCGCTCCCATTTGGGTGCTCGAAGGGGAAAGCTTCAAGAGGGCGCCTGTCCCTGATGGCTTTGGCGACCCCAACAACTTCGAAGTTTATCCCACGGTTAGCTATAAAGGCTCCCTCTACTGCGGAACAAAAAACACCAAAGGCGCCGGTCAGCTCTGGAAAACCGCGGACGGAAGTAACTGGGAACAGGTTACGGCTAAGGCTTTGGATAACTCGAGATACTCCAGATGCCTCCCTCTTGGAGTGCAGAATGAAAAACTGCTCATCGCCCTCTCTGGCGCCAGCGAGACCGAAGGAAAATTCCTACTCTCGAGAGTTATCTCCTATGATGAGGAAAAATTCTCTAGCGCGAGCGATAGCGGTTTCGGCACCGATATCCACGCAAGAGAGATATCGGGGGGATGCAGCTTCGAGGGGCGCGTTTACGCCATTGCCTCCCAAAGAGGAAAAGATTCCTGGGGGGAGGAACTTCCCCTGATTCCATTGGTCTGGGAGGGAGGAAAGATATGGAAGCAGGTAGCGGAGCCAGGCTTCGGAAACCCGGCAAACGTCCAAGCCTTCTCAATGCTCACGGATGAAAAGAGAATCTGCGTGGGCACCATGAATTTCCGAAGCGGTTCTGAGGTATGGTCATATGATGGGGATGTCTGGACAAAGGTGGCGGAGGGCGGGATGGGAAATAGTGCTAACTCAATCGCTTCTGCTTTCCCCTGGGGAGATTCCACCGTCATTTCCACCAGCGGTTTCAACGCGGGTGAGAGTATGCCGGAAGGTCCAGCGAAACTCTTCATGGCAAACTCATTCGGTGAGATATCCCCCTTCGCAATGGACGGCTTCGGGGAAGACGAAAACGATTGGATAGCGGTGAGCGCCCTGTACCGAGGAGATTTTCTAGCCGGGACGCTCAACAAGGCAAAAGGGGCGCAAGTCTGGAAGGCGAGCGCGCCTCCCTATGACACCTGTTATTTCGCGGAAGGGACGACCCGCGATAACCAAAACGATGGCAGGTTCGAAGAGTGGGTATCGGTTCTCAATCCAAATAAAACCACGATAGAGCTCGCCGTTACGTTTATAGCGCAAGGCGAACCCGCGCCACTGGAGAAAAAATACCTCGTCTCCCCAATCTCGAGGCTTTCCATCAACGTGAAAGATGAGATAGGGAAAGAGAGGGATGTCTCCTTGGCAATCCGAGGGACGAGACCCTTCGTAGCAGAAAGGGCGGTTTATTTCGATTATCGGTCGAAATGGAGGGGCGGGCACGTGGTAGAGGGAACACCTTCTCTGGAGAAAAGGTGGTACTTCGCCGAAGGAACAACCCGCGACAACCCAAAAGATGGCACATTCGAGACGTGGCTTTGTATCCTGAACCCGAGCGGCTGTCCAGCAAACGCCAAAATAACCTACATGCTTTCGGACGGCATGGAAAAGGAAGCGCAGTTCGTCGTGGCTCCATATGGCCGTTACACACGGGACGTGAATCTCGACTTAGGCAAGGATAAAGACTTCAGCATATTGGTGGAGACAGATGTTGGGGTGGTGGCGGAGCGCTCCACCTATTTCAGCTATCGTGGAGTCTTAGATGGTGGCACCGCCGCCGTGGGGACAGCAAATCCCAGCAAGACCCATTACTTCGCCGAAGGCTCCACTTACCCCTGGAACCAACAGTGGATTACCATCCTGAACCCAGGCGAGAAAATCGCCCAGGTAGAGGTCGCGTTCCAGCCCCGCGAGGCTGAGGAAAAACCAGCGGTTTTCTTTGTGAAACCCAAAAGCCGCTATACCGTGGAAGTGGCAAGATACTGCGCCCCTATGAGGGATGTTTCAGCCAAGGTATCAAGCGACATTCCAATCGTCTGCGAGCGCGCGATGTATCTCGACTACCAGGGAAAATGCCCAGGCGGGAGCGTTTCTAAAGGACTACAATCGCCAAAAAGGCGATTCTACTTCGCGGGGAGCTCTCCTGGTGGAAGCCCACCCGCATGGCTCGATGAGTGGGTTTGCATCCAAAACCCAAGTGCCGATGAGGTGGCGGATGTGGAGATGACATTCGTGGTCGCAGAAGGGCTTCTCACGCGCTATCTCGAAGTTCCTCCTGGCGAAAGGGTAACCGTCTCAGTCGGTGAAATCATCGGGGCAAACGGGGGCGCTTCTCTGATTATCGAAAGCGGCACCGAAGTGGCTGCGGAAAGATCTTCATATTTTCTGCGCCAGGATGGCTTCCAAGGAGTTTCGTTTTCCTCGGGCATGAGCTTCTAAAGCCACTCGCGAACCAATACCTGAACGACAGGTAAATCTTCTCCTCTCAAAAACGTTAATCTTTATAGAAGTTTATAAAAGAAGGTAAAGAATTCATGTCTTCATGGAGAAAACCAAAAAAAGCGAATCTATCGACTGGGGTGGTGTGGATTTCGCTCTTTTTGTTCGTGAGTGCCTTTCTCTTGGTTGCCGTAATGCTTCCAGGCTGCGGGGACACAAACACAGAGGGAGCCAAGCCTTCAAGCTCGTCGAAACCGAAAATGGATAAGCCAAAGGTGGACCTCTCCAAAACCAAATCGCCCGAACACAAGCTCGCCAGCCTGGAAAAGGGGTTTGTTGTCGCGCTTGAAAACCCAACCGTATCGGACTTCTCCGCACTCTTGGATAACCTTGAAATTAAGTTCCCCAAAAACAGCCGCGAGCAAATCGCCGATGCGATAATCGAGATAAAGAAGGAAGTCTCAAAGGAGGGGAAAGATATCGGTTATCTCGAGGCGGGTAGGGGTCTCGACGGATGCGTCCCTATCACCGAAAGGGGAAAGAAAAGCCTCGCCCAAGCAAAAGAGCTCTGCGTACGACTTCTCTCGAAGTACAGTAGTAAGTAGCCGCTTAATGGCGGAAATGCCTTCTCCCGGTGAAGACCATGGCAATGCCACGCTCGTTGCATACCCTTATAGCGTCCTCATCCTTTAGCGAGCCGCCAGGCTGGATTATCGCCCTGACCCCCGCTTCGGAAGCCCTCTCAATCCCATCGGTAAACGGGAAAAATGCATCCGAT
>JAQURN010000048.1 GCA_028715585.1 Actinomycetota bacterium
AGCAGATTGTGGCAAAGGGCCCGATTAGAAAGATAATGCAACTTCTCCCTGTACTGAAGCCGGCTTATGAGATATACAGGAATATGCTTCACGAGAGAGGACTCGATGAGCTCATAAGCTCAAAATAGAAAGCGTTTTCCTGGATAGGAAATAAGGGTTGAAAGTGCTCACAGTTTTTGGCTTGCAACAAAAAGTATTATGGTATACTTGTCGCGAATTTGATTTGGGGGATAGACGGTGCCTGAGAGAGGCGCTTTTTTTGTGTTAGATTGCGTAATCAAAAGTGGAGTGGAGTCTGAAGATGGCCGAAGCAAAAGTCAATAAAGAAGAAATCAAAGAGGGATACCACGCTGCTCAAGCAATACTCGAAATGATAATGAGGAAAGAGGAAGAGATTCGGCGCCGCGTCAAGGAAGCTCAGGAAGAAGCGTCGAGACGTGTCGAAGAAGCGAAGCTGGACGCGGCTGTTCTCAAGCGCGAAGCGGTTTCGGCTGAATTGAAGCAAGAGATGCGGGAGAAAGAGCTCGCGAAAGCGAAAAAAGAAGTGGAAAGACTGATTTCAGAGGCTAAATCTCGGGCTGAAGAGATTCGCTCCATGGGAGAAGAGCAACTGAATGACGCAGTCCAAATGATACTCGAGGGGATACTTACGCCTGTCCAAAAAGAGGAGAAAGAGTTAGCGGGGGAGGCACTCAAGTGATTCGGAGAATGGCAAAGGTAGAAATTGTAGGACTCAAGGATACTTCGCTGGATGTCATTGATACCATCCAGGAATTGGGTGTCCTCCACATAGAAGACCTCTCTGAAAAGCTCGATAAGATGGGTGGTAGAAAGCGCCTGAGTAGGATGGAGATCGATCCGCAAGCCTCCGAACACGAGACGAAGCTGAACGAGCTCAGGGAAAAAATTGGGGAAAAAATACGCGAGCTCAACCCTGAGGTCGAGAAAATTTCCTCCCAAGAAATTCAGAAGGAATATCACGCAATTTGGAGTGAGAACACCGACCTCATGATTTCACGTGTCGAAAAGCTGCTTGGCGAGGTGGATAGAGATACCAAGGAGGCGGTTGAACGGAAGGAAGAGCTCTTGATGGAGCTTTCCAGGCTCGAGAAGTATGCCCCGATGATGGAGAAGATATTGCCTCTTGCCGAGACCGTCGCCGCTTCGGAGAATATGGCTTCGATAGCACTTCTGATTGAGCGCAGGTTCAAGGCGATTCTCAACTACCTCAACGAGGAAATAGGCAAGATAACCCAGGGCGAGAGCGAAGTAGTCTCTGCTGATGTTGACGAGGAATCGACTGCCGCGCTTATCGTCTTCAGCCGGCGCTACTTGAAAGAGGTCCACGATTTTCTTTCGGTTCAGGATGTAAATCAGGTGAGGCTTCCTAGTGATTTGGGGAAGAAGCCTCTCGATGAGGCGGTAGCGGAGGTAAGGGCAAAAATGGCTGAAATACCTCCCCAGATCGAGGAGATAGAGTCCAGGATTAGGGAAGCAGCCAAGAAATATTCCGTGAAGCTTCTCGCGGCTAGAAACGCTGTCCACGACCGCCTGGAGGCGATAAAGGCGGTTCCAAAGTTTGCTCAAACCGAGCAAGTTTTCGTCATCAGCGGATGGGTTCCCGAAGATAGTGTGGAGATAGTGGAAAAAACGCTCCAGGATAAATTTGGTGCCCGTGTTGTGCTTTCCGTGAGCGACGTGAGAGAGCTGGAGGAAGAAGAGGGAGAAGAGCCACCGGTGGCACTCGCTAACAACCCCTACGTGAGGCATTTCGAGTTTATCTATTACCTCTCCCAGTATCCCAAGTATGGAACGGTAGATCCCACCACTATTTTCGCGATATTCTTTCCATTCTTTTTCGGCTTGATGGTGGGAGACATTGGCTATGGCATCATCATTGCCGCTCTTGGATGGTTCGTTTATAAGAAATGGAATGACAAACCCCTTGCGAGCATGCTTGGCTACATGCTTAGCATAGGAGGGGCGTGGGCTACATTTTTTGGGATATTATACCTGGAGCTTTTTGGAGATCTCCTTGAGAAAGCGTTTGAGGCATGGCATATCCATCTTCCCCTTCTTGGCTCAGAGGAATCGTTTTTAAAGTTTCCCATAAACCGCCTCGAGAGCTTTACGTTCATGTTGCTTGTCACTTGTGGAATTGGATTCATTCACATTTCTATTGGCCTCGTTATAGGCATAATAAATGGCATTCGCGAAGGAAACAAGAAACATGTAATGGAAAAAGCGGGAACGCTGGGAGCGCTCACAGGCCTCGTCATGATTGTAGCCAAGATGCTTACCAAGGCGATTCCCATGCCCGTGGCTGTGGCTGGCGGCATTATCTTCATAGCGGGATTTGTGTTCTCTGGAATTGGTGGGGGAATGGGGGGTATAGTCGAGTCCATTGTCGGCGCGGGAAACATCCTTTCATATTCCCGTCTGATAGCTATAGGGCTTGCCTCGGTTATCATGGCGCAGGTGGCGAATGACCTTTCAAGGGAGCTTTGGGGGGGCACTTTTGGAGTTTTGATGGGAATCATTGTGGCTATCCTCTTACATTCGCTTAATCTTGTAATTGCGATGTTTAGTCCTTCGATTCACGCGTTACGTCTTCATCTGGTGGAGAGCTTTGGCAAGTTCTTTGAACCTGCCAATTTCAAGTATGAACCGTTCAAGAAAAGTGGGGGTGAGTAGTAGTGGGCGAAGCTGTAAAAGTTGGATTGATTGCTATTAGCGCGGCGATTGCCATTGGGCTACCAGCTCTGGCGACCGCCATTGCCCAATCCAGGATTGGTGCCGCAATGGCTGGCGCGGTGGCGGAAAGGCCAGAGCTCGTCGGCACGGCGATTATCCTGGTTGCTATTCCAGAGACCATGGTTATCCTGGGCCTGGTTATAGCTTTCATGATTACCGGTTTGAAGTGAAGCTTAGAAAAGAAAGCGTTCTACAAAAGTAAAAAGGGAAGTGTTTTTCATTGGCGGTTGAGGATATCCTCTCAGCTCTCGAGGAAAAAGCAGAGAAGCAGATCAGGGAAATCAACGCCGATGCCGAAAGGCAAGTGCGGGAAATAAAGGCGGAGGTCGAAAGAGAAGTAGCCAGAGCCAAACGAGCCCGGCTGAAGAAACTCGAAGACCAGCTTCGTAGCGAGGCGAACGCCATGATTTATTCTGCTTCTCTAGAGGCAAAAAGAGAGATTACGAAGGCCCAGGAGGAAACCGTCGAGAAGGCATTCAAGCTTGCGGAGAAGCGCCTTGCTGCTCTTCACGATGATGTTGCATATCCCAAGGTTTTCGAAGCTCTCCTCGACGAGTGTCTGGAATTGATCGATGGCGAGGTTGTGCTCATGGTGCGACCTGACGACCGAGCTCTGGCGCAAAAGCTCATGGAAGCAAAAGAGCGCCCCTTTGTGATATCCGACACTCCCCTCGAGACCAGTGGGGGGCTTATTGCCATCTCCAAGAACGGCGAAATAACGGTAAACAACACGTTCGAATCGCGTTTGGAAAAAGCAAGTGAAAAACTCAAGGTGGACATTTCGAAAGTCCTTTTTACACCCTGAAAAAATTTTCCTGGAGTGAGGTGGCGAGTGGCTAGGGTTGATATCCCGGATTATACTTATGTCAATGCGCGTGTTCGAGCGATGCGAGCGCATCTCCTCACGCGGGACTTTTTCATGCGCCTAGTCGAGGCAGAAGATTTCAACGCTATCCATTCTTTGCTCGATCAAAGTATCTATCGTCGCGAGATAAACGAAGCCTTAGTCCTGAACCCTGAAAAACCCAGGTACGATTATGCTTTGAGCAAGAATCTTTATGCCGCTCTCATGAAGATCTACAACTCCGTTGGAGGCAAGCCAAGGAGACTCGTGGAAATTCTTTATTCGAGATACGACGTCGACAACATAAAGGCGGTAATACGCGGAAAAAAGGGGGACGCAACCCCTAGCGAGATAATGGAGATAGTGGTTCCCGTTGGGAATTTGAGAAAGGAAACATTAGGAGAGATGGCAAGGGCAAGGGAGATACTCGATGTCATAAACGTGATGCGGGCGCATGGCGCTAAATATGCGACTCCACTCGAGAGCCACTATGAAAGGTTCGTGAGGCAGAACCGCGATGTTTCGGTTCTCGAGCTCGCGCTCGACAAGTTCCATTTCCAGGATGCGATTTCCAGACTCGAAGGGAAAGATCCCAATGTAGCACTCACAAGGCAGATATTGAGAAGTGAGATTGACATCCGAAACATCTCTACCCTGGTACGCATTCGGGGGTTCAAGCTCGAAGATAACGAGGTGCTGAATTTGGTGATTCCCGGTGGAACTCTTGAGCCGAAAGATTTCCTTTACCTTCAGCGGCTGGGGGATTTGAGCGAAATAGTTAGTGAATATCCGGATCCGAGGTTCAAAGAAGTCTTGGAAAAAGCCCTAGGAGAGTATCAGGAAAAGGATATAGTCGCTTTTGACCAGGAGCTCTATCATGAGCTGATAAGGGAGGGCGTGGGAATGAGTAACGTGGATGTCCTGGGAATCGGCGTAATCATCGGCTATATGTGGGCAAAGCAGTGCGAAATAATGAACTTGAGGATTATCTTAAAGGGAAAGGAGCTTGGGAGAGCTGACGTGGACATAAAGAGCGATCTCTTTTTTGTTGAACCGGTAGCTCAAGAAGTCCACTAGAGGCGTGGAAAGCAGATATTATGTACAAGGTTGTAATTCTTACCGATCACGATACGGCTTGCGGGTTTCGCCTTGCTGGTGTCGATGTTCGCGAGGCGGAAAACCCTAGTGATGCTCAGGAAAAGGTACGACTCCTCTTGTCCGATGAAGAAACTGGTATCCTGGCTGTGAACGAGGGGTTCATGGAAGTGCTGGATGAGCAGATAAAGGAGCAGATAGAGAAAAGCTATAGGCCAATCGTTGTTTCTCTACCCGTAAGAGAAAAGCTCGGGACAACGGCGGAAAGGAGGGCTTTCCTTTCTCGCCTAGTTCATAGAGCAGTTGGTTTTGATGTAACACTCAAGCAAGGGTAGAGAGGTAGAGAGAACAAGAAAAGGAGCGATAAAACTTGATTGAGGGTCAAATAGTTAAGGTTTCGGGACCGGTTGTTGAAGCGGGCAACATGAGAGGAGCCCGCATGTATGACGTGGCTCACGTGGGAGAGATGGAGCTGATAGGCGAGATAATTCGCCTCGAGGGGGACAAGGCTACGGTTCAGGTTTACGAGGAGACTGGTGGCTTGTCGATAGGAGAGCCCGTTGTCTCTTCGGAAGAGCCATTGATGGTGGAGCTTGGCCCTGGGCTTCTTTCATCCATTTACGATGGCGTTCAAAGAAGACTTCCCGAGCTTTCCGAGAAATTCGGCGACTTTATAACCAGGGGGACTACATCTGACCCGCTCGAGAGGGACAAAGAGTGGGAATTTGTGCCAACAGCAAAAGTAGGCGATGTTGTTTCCGAAGGAGACGTTTTAGGTTATGTTCAAGAGACCAAGGTAATAAAGCATTTCATCATGGTGCCCCCCAGCAAAGGAGGGACTCTTGCCGAGATAAAAAGCGGTTCCTTTCGCGTTGACGATGTCATTGCGATAACCGAAGATGGCGTTGAATTCAGAATGGTTCACAAATGGCCCTCCAGGGTTTCGAGGCCCGTCAGGAGAAAACTGGACCCGGAGGTCCCATTTATAACTGGAACTCGCGTGCTCGATACGTTTTTCCCTCTTGCTCAGGGAGGATACAGCATCATTCCTGGCGGTTTTGGTACCGGCAAGACTGTGACCGAGCAAACTCTTGCCAAGTGGGCGGAGGCGGACATAGTAATATACGTTGGATGTGGAGAACGTGGAAACGAGATGACGGAGGTTCTTACCGAATTCCCCCAACTAGAGGATGCCAAAAATGGGCTTCCCTTGATGGAAAGGACCATCCTGGTCGCCAACACCAGCAACATGCCGGTTGCCGCTCGTGAAGCATCGATATATACCGGCATCACGATGGGTGAGTATTACCGAGACATGGGCTATAACGTCGCAATGATGGCGGATTCGACTTCCAGGTGGGGGGAAGCGCTCAGAGAAGTATCGGGTCGCCTCGAGGAAATGCCGGGGGAGGAGGGGTACCCCGCATATCTTGCTACTAGACTTGCCGAGTTCTACGAGCGTTGCGGGCGCGCGCTATGTCTTGGCTCTGATGACCGTGTTGGCTCGATAACTGTGGTTGGTGCCGTTTCTCCACCTGGTGGAGACTTCTCTGAGCCTATGACCCAGAACTCACTTCGAATAGCCGGGGCTTTCTGGGCACTCGATACTTCTCTTGCTTACAGGAGACACTTTCCCGCTATTTCGTGGCTTACGAGCTATTCCCTTTACCTCGACGCGATAGAAGACTGGTTTGAGGAAAATGTTTCTTCGGACTGGAAGCAAGTTAGAGATAAAGCGATGGCGATACTCCAGCGGGAGGCTGAGCTGCAGGAGATAGTACAGCTGGTTGGTCCCGACGCGCTCCCCGATTTTGCTCGTTCGGTTTTAGAGGTCGCCAGAATGATAAGGGAAGATTATCTTCAGCAATTCGCGTTCAGCGATGTTGACGCTTATTGTGACCTATCAAAGCAATATTACATGTTGAAAGTTATTATTACGTATTACGACGTGCTCCAGGAGGTTTTGGTTAAGGGAGTTCCCCTGAAGGAAGCCTTGAGCATGCCATTTAAATCGAGAATAGCCCGGATGAAGGATATTCCGCGCGAAAAGGCACCGGAGGAGCTCCAAGCGCTTGCCGCCGAGATTCAGAATGAGTTGAGGAAGCTAATAAAGTATTAGAGGGAGAGTGGAGATATGATTCGGGACAAGATGGTAGATACAGTCTATAAAACTGTTTGTGACGTAGCAGGACCATTGGTTTTTGTGGAGGGGGTCAAGTCCGTTTCGTTCGGGGAAATGGTAAGGATAGAACTTCCCGATGGTAATGAGAGAAATGGCCAAATTATAGAGATTGAAGGCGATCGCGCGGTCGTCCAGGTATTTGGTTCTACTCATGGGACGGACGTAGATAAGAGCAGCGTTCGCTTTCAGGGGGACGTCATAAAGCTTGGCGTTTCAGAGGGCCTTTTGGGAAGAATTTTGAATGGCATTGGTGAACCCATAGATGGCGGTGGAAAGGTGTTTCCTGAGGCTGAACTCGATGTCAATGGCTCTCCTATAAATCCTTACAGCCGGGACAATCCAAGGGATTTCATCCAGACGGGCATTTCCGCCATCGATGGGCTCAACACTCTGGTGAGGGGGCAAAAGCTGCCGATATTTTCAGGCTCCGGACTTCCTGGCAATCAGCTTGCGGCGCAAATTGTAAGGCAGGCAAAGATTGTGAGCGGTGAAGAGTTTGCCATAGTCTTCGGGGCGATGGGGATTACGCGCCGTGAAGCGTCCTTTTTCCAGAAAAGTTTTTCCTCTACAGGGGCGCTTGCCCGTGTGGTTTTTTTCATGAATTTGGCTGATGACCCAACCGTGGAAAGGCTGATTACTCCCAAGTGCGCTCTTACCACCGCGGAGTACCTTGCTTTCGAATGTGACATGCAGGTTCTGGTTATTCTTACTGACATGACAAACTATTGCGAGGCTTTGCGCGAGATATCCGCCGCACGGGAGGAGGTACCCGGAAGGCGTGGCTATCCTGGATATATGTACACAGACCTCGCGACAATCTACGAAAGGGCGGGGAGGGTCAAGGGTAAAAAAGGGTCCATCACCCAGATTCCAATCCTGACTATGCCTGATGATGATATAACCCATCCCATTGCTGATTTGACTGGATACATTACCGAGGGACAGATAGTTCTTTCCCGGGCACTTCACAGGAAAGGAATCTATCCACCTATAGAAGTTCTCCCATCGCTCTCAAGGCTTATGAACCAGGGGATTGGCGAAGGCAAGACAAGGGGAGACCATAGAGGAGTGGCGGATCAGCTTTACGCTTATTACGCGGAGGGTGTTGATTTGAGAAGGTTGGTGGCGATAGTAGGGGAGGAGGCACTTTCCGATGAAGACAGGCTCTACCTCAAATTTGCTGACGAGTTTGAGGAAAGCTTTTTGAACCAAGGGGACGAAAATCGGGAGATGGAGGAAACTCTCGAGATAGGGTGGAGTCTCCTGTCGATGTTGCCGGGGGATCTCATAAAGAGAATTAAGCCCGAATACATCGAGCGCTATTATCAGGGTGCTCTTGAGGAGGCTGCCGAGGGAATCGAGGGAAAGGGTGTGGAAGAAGCCGAAGGAGAGGCCCAGGAGGCAAACAGTCCCAATGTTGTGGAGG
>JAQURN010000049.1 GCA_028715585.1 Actinomycetota bacterium
CAGCCGAGGAGATGATTACCGCCCTTGCTTCGTGGGCGTCCCCTTCCTACCGTGATTTGGGCGCAATCTTTTATCAGATTCAAACCAAGTTCAGGGATGAGATTCGTCCACGTTTCGGTTTGCTCAGAGCTAGAGAGTTCAGGATGAAGGACGCTTATAGCTTTCACGTGGATGAGCAAGACCTCGATATCACTTACGAAAAGATGAATGACGCATACTCGAGGATTGCCAAAAGATGCTCACTGGACGTCAAGATTGTCGAAGCGCCTACCGGTTTGATTGGTGGGGATGTCTCGCATGAGTTCATGGTGGTGTCCGATGTTGGAGAGGATGGGATTGTCTACTGTAGCGAATGTGGCTATGGGGCGGACCAGGAACTCGAGTCCCATAAGCCCCCCTCCCAGATTGGTTCGTCTTCCTCTTTTCCTCTTTCAGAAGTTCTCACGAAAGGTTTGACCTCTATAGAGGAAGTGGCAAGTTTTTTGGAGGTCGAGGCTTCGAGGGTGATAAAGTGCGTTCTTTATGTGGTTAGCGGAAAGCCTCTTGCTGTCTTCGTTCCTGGCTACAGGGAGGTGTCGGACGCCAAGTTAGCGAGGATACTTGGAACCGCCGATTACCATGGGCTTCGCGAAGATGAACGCGAGCTCTTCCCGACTCTGACTCCTGGATTTACTGGGCCAGTTGGCCTCAAGGGGGTTGAGATTATTTTTGACAAAGAGCTCGTGGGAGCCAAAGGGATGGTGTGTGGAGCTAATCGCGAGGATTACCATCTTTATGGAGTGGAGGAGGGGAGAGACTTCGAGGCGAAACCCGCGTTCGATGTCGCTTCTCCCGTGGAGGGAGACCTCTGTATAAAATGTGGTTCGCCTCTTAGGCTTGCTAGGGGAATAGAGATGGGGCATATATTCAAGCTCGGCAAGAAGTATTCGGAGCCGATGAAAGCCACCTTTACCGCGAAGAATGGTGAGGTGAAGCCGATTGTGATGGGGACATATGGGCTTGGAACGACTAGAATGCTTGCCGCCGTGGTAGAGCAACACCATGATGGCGATGGGATAAAGTGGCCTAAAGCTGTAGCTCCTCTGGAGGTGGAGCTAGTTGTGGTCAATCCACAAGCTCCAGCGCAAGCCGAAGCCGCGTCCAGGCTTCTAGGCTCTTTCGAGCGTAGCGGTCTCGAGGTGCTCTTAGATGACAGGGAGGTCAGTCCCGGGGTGAAGTTCTTTGATGCCGATCTTGTTGGGCTTCCTTTGCAGATGATAATTGGAAAAAATACCGAACGCCAAAATACCGTAGATTTCAAGTTGAGGTTTAGCGGAGACAAGATGACTGTTTCCATTGATTCCTCACTGGAGAGCGCTCACAATATTTTGCGAGGACTTCCTTGAGCCACGCGGGAGTGTTATGAACGAGAACCAGGAAAAAAATTTCAAGGAGCAAAACTTGCCTGCCGAAGACACTACTGGCTCTAATCGTCCCTCTTACGTGGAAACTCCCGAGACGGAGAGGGGTGAGAGAATCGATGAGGCGCTGAGGTGGTTTGCCGATTTCGCTTTCAGCCCAATCATATGGATTTTTTCAAAGCTCAGGATGTCCCCGAATATGGTAACCCTGATGGGGGTTGCGATTGCCATGCTTTCCGCTTTTCTCATTTCCATCGAGAAAATCCCGCTCGCTGCCGTTTTTTTTGCCCTCTCGGGGATTCTTGATTTGATTGATGGTTTCATGGCGAAAAAGCTCGGCAAGGTTACTCCTTTCGGGTCCTTCTTGGATTCCTTTTCAGACCGTCTCAGTGACTGTGTAATTTTCATTGGTCTTTTCATTTATTACGTGAGGCTCGCCGATGGCATTTTTGCCGGTGTCGCGCTTTGCCTCCTCGTTCTTTCCTTTCTCACAAGTTATAGTCGCTCGAAAGCCGAGGCGCTTGGCGTCAAGGGGAAAGCAGGGCTCATGGCGAGGGGTCCTCGGCTGCTTTTACTGGGTGCGGCTCTTTTCTTCAATGGCTTCAGCCCTTGGGTTCTCAAAGGCACCATGGCGCTCCTTGCCGCTCTAACGCTCGAGACCCTCGTAGAAAGAATTTTCTCTGTATGGAGGGCACTGGAAACGTGATTAAGTATCGCCTCTTTTGGCTCGGGAACATCCTGGCAAAGTTTCTTCCCATGAGACTCGCGACGCTCATAGTGCACTGTGGCGCATGGCTTTATTACGCATTCTTTCCCAGTAAGAGAAGGGTAGTCACTGAGAATTTGAAGGTTGTAATGGGAAGTGAAGCAGATAGGCGCGAGGTAAGAAAAGCGTTCAAGAGCTATTCCGAATACTGGCGTGATTTTCTCATGCTTCCACAGATGCCGCGAGAGGAAATTCTCGCCAGGCTTGAGGTTATGAATGCCGAAAAGCTCGAAGAAGCGGTTGCCCGAGGCGAGGGGGCGATTGTAGCGCTTCCACATTTTGGTTCCTGGGAGGCGGGCGCGGTTTATCTTTCGAACCTAGGCACGTTTTCCAGTGTTGCTGAGGTAATCACTCCTCCCATTCTCTTCGAATTCTTCTGTGACTTACGCAAAAACCTTGGCATCAATATCTTTCCTTATGATGAAAACGCGGAAACTAGAACCAAGCTTCTCGAAGCTTTGCGCGATGGCCATATCATCGCGCTTTTGTGTGACAGAGACCTCAAGGGAACTGGTGTAGAGGTGAACTTCTTTTCCAAAAAAGCCACCCTTCCTCCCGGAGCCGCCTCTCTTGCGCTCAAGAGTGGTTCCCCTATTTTTTGCGCCTGCGTGTTCAACAGGGAGGACGGAACTTGGCTCGGAAAATTTACAGAGCCTATATATCCAGAGCATTTCGAGCCGAGTGACGAGGTTATTGCCAACATCATGCAACTTGTTGCCGGAAGGATAGAATCACTGATAGCCGAAAACCCTAGCCAATGGCATATGTTCTTATCTCCCTGGTCAAACCTTCCTGCTAGCTGAGAAAGGACGTGAGTTTTTCTAACGCGGAAGGGCTTTTGATTATGGAAGCGTGGTTTGCATCCACGAATTCGACCTGATCCGCGCCTACGTAAAAGGCAAAGTGGGAGATATCCTCAGGGTCGTTGAACCAAGTTTTAGAGGTTGATAGCACTAGTAGTTGCCCTCGTTTTTTGGGTTCCGTGGTCTCCATTTCCTCCAGGAGCTTTTTTAGAGAGATGCGTTTTCCATTGCGCCCCCTTGCCGGGGGCAACAGCGCCGATTTGACAATTTCTATCCCCTTGACTTCCCTTGTGGCATTTGCCGTTGGGTTGCCGCAAGTATCCAGGGCTATTGGGTCTATCGCGACAGCCGTTTCCACCTTTTCCATTTTCTCGAGTGCGTCGATGGCAAGAAGACCTCCAAAGCCGTAGCCTACTACCGCGAGGCTAACCCCTTGGCAGCGGGAGGCAAGCTCTTGGGCGGCTTTTTCTATGAGCGATGTCATCTGGGGGTCTTGTGCGTTTCTTGGATTTTCTCCATGTCCATCCAGGTCGAAGAGCATAACGGCATATCTCCTATTTACAAGGTATCTTCCCAATCCGAGCATCTGCTTCTTCGAGCCCCCATATTCGTGCAGCAAGAGAACGCCGCCGAGCCTTTCTTTCCCAGGCTCGGGCTCGAGGTAGAGAGAGGGCACTTTCGACTCTTCTACGAGGAACTCGAATGATTCTGCGTTCGTAAGTGGCAAATCGAACCTTAGATTTCTTCCCCCCGCGGTGGCGGAAAGGCGCTTGTAGCTATTCCTGAAAGCAAATGAGGAAATGAGCAATTGCAAGAGGATAGCTGCTACCAATCCTCCTGCCAGAAGCAGAAGAGTTTCGACCCCCTCCACATCGGGGTAAGCAAAATGTCCAGGTCTCCAGAAGTAGATTGCGCAAGATATGGCTATTAAGAAAAGGCCAAGGAGAAAGCTTACTCTTCCTTTATCGGGGTAGCCGGTAATTGAAATGCCGTTGAGCTTTTTCGTACAGACGATTATCTGAAGTATGCCGAAGAAAACCCCCAGAAAAAGCAAGAACATTCCCAAGATATCTCCTCGCCAGCCTAGCATCATCCACCCCCGTTGTTTTCTTTCGGCGCCAGCAAAAGCCGATACCAGGCGGACAGAAGGAGGCTGGAGACATGCCTGAGTAGGGGTGAGATAAGCCTGCACAAAAAAGCGCAGGCGAGTGCGAGGAGCGCTCCAGAAAGGATGTCGAGAGGGTAATGCACACCAACCGCGACGCGGCAGAAACCAAGGTAAAGCGAGGCAAAAACCATAGCTAATCCTAATTTCCTTTTGTGAAATATGGTGGAGAAGGAAAGCGCAAAGACCAGGGTCGCGGCGTTGGAAGGATAGCTGGAATCCGTGTTGTGGTAGAAGATGGTCTCAGCTCCAAGGGAAGTAAATGGTCTTGGCCTGAAAAACGAGGCATTGAGGAAACTCATGAGAATTGTCGATATGATTACCGCGGCTAAGGCAAAGATTAAACAATCGAATGCAATTTCTCTCTCCTTGTGGTTTCGAGCCGAGAGAACGAGGCAAATGATGGTTATGGTAAGCAGAGCTGGGATTATGTGGTCGTCCGCCCCAACTCGAAGGACAAAATCTAATACCGGGGATTTGGCGGCGAGGGAATTTATCGCCCTGAAAATAGCGTGGTCGGCTTCTATTAGAAACTCTACCAATCCCATTTCACCATTCCCTTGCTAGCAAAATCCTCGAGCGTATCCTAACATTCGCAAGTAGAGGTGTTCAGAGCTTATGGTTTTTCTTTATTATAGAGATTTACTTTTGGTGGGCTTATGAAGATTGCGATTGTTTCTCCTTACTCATGGGCATATCCCGGTGGCGTTAACAGCCATGTCCGCGGGCTCGCCTCTGAGATGCAGAGGCGTGGACATGAAATCACCGTGATTGCGCCAGAATTGAGCGGTGAAATTCCTATGGTCTCCACAGTGGATGCCGGCCGCTCTGTTCCCATCCCCGCTAATGGTTCTATTGCCCACATCGCCCTTTCGCCTGCTGCGGGGAAGCTCGTCAGGAAAGTGGTGAGAGAATCGTCTTTCGAGATATTGCACGTGCATGAACCGTTTGTTCCACTCCTCTGTCGAACTGCCGTTCTGGCTGCCACCTGTGGGGTAGTGGCTACTTTCCACGCGGCTGGGAGCAAGAGGTCTTTTCCGCGGCTTTTAGCCCGAGCGACTTCTGCCTCTGTGTTTAAGAAAATTGATGGGCTGATTGCGGTATCCCCTTCGGCAAAATCCACGGCTATGAGCACCTTTGGTGGGGATTACAAATTGATACCGAATGGAGTGGATACGAAGCTATTTTGTCGGGAGGGCACACATGCTTCCTTGGCTTCCCCCGGCGATAGCGTCATTCTCTTCGTTGGAAGGGATGAACCAAGAAAAGGGCTTGGGGTATTGCTTCGCGCGTTCGAATTACTCCTAGACGAGATTCCCCACGCGAAGCTTGCCCTGGTGGGTCCTGGGCTTTCCCGTCCTCGCGTTCTGGGGAGTTTGCCCCCGCGTGTCAGGGACGGCTTGATTTGCGTGGGGGAAGTAGGCTCGGATGAGCTTCCAACCTACTACCGCGCGGCGGATATTTTTTGCGCTCCTTCCATTGCCTCGGAGAGTTTTGGCATTATCCTCGTAGAGGCTATGGCTTGCGGAACCCCTGTAATCGCGTCCGACATCCCTGGATATAGGTACGTGGTAGAGGTTGCCGGAGGCGGGTTTCTTTTCCCTCCCGGCAACGCGGAGGAACTTGCCGCTACCCTCGCCAGGCTTCTAACTGACGAAGATGCGCGGAAGAGGGTTACCGCGAGCGCTCTAGAGGGAGTTGGACGTTTTTCCTGGGAGAGAGTTGGCGAAGAGATAGAGAAATGCTACCTCGAGGTTCTGACACGAGGGCAACAGTAGTTCAAGTTCCTTTGGGCTTTGATAGGAAGTCGAGCGTTTTTCTAAAGATTCCCCTACGGGGCTTGCCGCGTCGAGCTCTTGTCTTTGATTTTCGCCTGGTTGCCTTTTTTCTCGAGGGGTGTCCTTTGGTTTCTTCTTCTCCTACCATGATTGCGTGCGCGTCCGAAGGAGGGGGACCCACGCGCTTCCTAGGTGAGATTCCACCAGCTTGCGCGCCTCCCGCGTCCAGGAAACCAAACCCCTCCAGGTTTTTTTGTCCTTCTGCCGGCGGAGTTTTTCTGAGCTCTTCTTCAGCTTTTAGCTTTTCTTCTGGCTCCAGGACGTATTTGCACTTAATGCAGTAGATACTCTTTTTGGGATTCATGAATCCACAACGAGGGCATTCTTTCATTTTTTATCTCTTCCGCGAATAATTTTTCTTGCCGCTCCTCGCAAATATTATATGCCTTTCCCGTCGGCTTGGGTGTTTATTTTATACTTGCGTTGCACTTGCTTTGTTTCGAGAAGCACGAGGTTTCGGTGGAGGTGTTAGCGTGCGAGATGAGCAGAAGGATATAAAAGAATTGTCTATGGCTCTTTGCGAGGAGGTGCGAGCCCGGGTGCGCCCTTACTTAGGGCTTTCTTCTTCCAAAGGCATCAGCAGGAAAGGCGCGTCCGGGGATGTAACTTTCCAGATTGATTCTCTTGCCGAGGAGACAGTAAGGCAGTTCCTCGAACCGATAGGCGATATAGCCTTCTATACCGAAGACGAAGGTCTTGTTATTAAGGGAAAGCCAAGGTGGTTATTGTTGATAGACCCCATAGATGGCACGCGCCCCGCTGCCGCTGGCTTAGAGTCGTGCTGTGTCTCTATTGCTGCCGCGCCTTACGATAGTGGAGGTGAGGCTGAACTACGCATTGGGGATGTGGAATTTGGGGTGGTGAGCGAGATAAAGAACGATGCCCTCTACTATGCTTCGAAGGGTAGAGGCGCCGTGATAAAGATAGAAGGAACAAGAAAGGAGCCCCTCCTCTCGTCACTCACCGACCCTCATAAGATGTTCTGGACGATTGGTTTTCGGGGTAGACCTGCTGGTCCCCTGGTAGATGTGCTTGGCGAACTCATAGACCTGTCTTCTGTTGATGGAGGGTGCTTCGATTTGGGAAGCGCGACCTTCTGCATAGCAAGAGTCATTTGTGGGGAGATGGACACTTACGTTGATGTGGGGCAAAGAATGACTGATGAGGTTGGCGAGGTAAGAAAGAAATTCCTCGAAATAGGGCATGGTTCCATACTCAACAATTACCCTTATGACCTTGCCGCCATTGCTCTCGTGGCTTCCGAGGCAGGAGCGGAGATTTCCGACGCGTATGGTAAGCCTCTGGATGGCTACCCCTTGATACCATCCGGCGGCAAAGGGCAGCTTTCCTCGGTGGTTTCTGGAAATCGGGCTCTTCACAAGAGAATCCTCGAATATATCGATGGTGGGGTGGAACGTTTGAAGTCGAAGTATCAATAGGGGAACAAACGGTTTTTCGACTTTGTTGTAGAATACAAGGGCGACAGTGAGGAATTGCAAGATCCAAGGAGGTATAAGATGTGGGGTGTTTGGGTGGCCGTTGGCATTGTGGTGGTTATTATCGGCATTGCCATCTACCTTTATAACAAGCTAGTAATGGCGAGAAACAGAGTGGAAAACGCATGGCACCAGATAGACGTTCAGCTCAACAGGAGAGCTGACCTCATCCCAAACCTGGTCGAGACAGTAAAGGGGTATGCTGCCCACGAGAAGAGCACATTCGAGCTGGTCACCCAGGCGAGGGCTGCCCTCCTCGAGGCAAAGACGGTTGGCGAAAATGCCCAGGCTGAGGCGGAACTCTCCCGCGCCCTCAAATCGCTTTTTGCTGTTGCGGAAGCCTATCCAGAGCTTAAGGCGGACGAGAATTTTCTTGCCCTCCAGGAAGAGTTGACTGGCACGGAGAACAAAATTGCTTATGCTAGACAGTTCTACAACGACTCGGTCATGGCTTATAGCATCGCGAGGGAGAATTTTCCCGCGAACCTCATCGCTTCTATTTTTGGTTTTAAGGAAGAACGCGAATACTTCGAGCCAGAGACTCCTGCGGCAAGGGAGGTCCCCAAAGTTCAATTTTAGGCGAGAGAGTTGTTCTTTGATTTTTCTAAAGTTCCACTTCCCACGGTGGCGAATGGTGAGGGAGAATGTATGAGCAGATAAACGCAAACAAGCGGAAGTCTTTCATTCTGGTTTT
>JAQURN010000050.1 GCA_028715585.1 Actinomycetota bacterium
ACGTGTACCCTTCGGATCCAGACGCACTACGCCCGCTCGCTCTTCCAGGGGGGACGCCTGTCCCCCCTAGGACGGTCGCTTACGCGACCTCTACCCCCCTAACTTAGATTGCCGGGGGGATGTTCCCCCCGCAAAGAAATAATCCCCCCTAGGTTCGAATCCTGCGGGATGGGTTGGAGGATTTGATGGTGGGGGAGGTAGGATTCGAACCTACGTAGGCTGCGCCAACGGATTTACAGTCCGCCCCCTTTAACCACTCGGGCACTCCCCCCAAAACTCAAAGACATGATAGCAGCTTCATCCGCTCTCGGGCAACGCCAAACTCGAAACGTTAAAAAGAGGGGGTTAAAACAGAGTCAAATTTTCGTCTTGTGTTCCGGTTCCGCCGCCAACTTCTTCAACCACGTAAAGCCCATCTCCCAAAGAAGCTTTGAGCATCCTCTCGAACATTCTCGCGTTTCTGGGAGCATTGCCCTTGTAGTGGTTATTGAATATGAGATACGTTCTTTCGGTGAATTCACTGAGTTTCTTCACCTTTCCCACCCACTCCCTTAACTCCGACTCCGAATACAGGTAGTTGTAGCGTTCCCATGATTCCCTTGTCGAGTCCCACCAAGTAGTAGAATTGCGGCCATGAAAACGAACATACCCTACCTTCGAAGTTGCCTCGACCCGCCTCGAGGGCAGTCCACTTAAGGAAGGCTCGTCAACACAGCAATACCCCAAGCCAAGGTCCTTAAGAAACTCGAAGGTTTCTCTTCTCTCCCAACTCTCATTCCGAAATTCAACAGCCACATCGACACCAGGAAGCATCTCGGCGACAAATTCTAGGTAGCGCAAACTCTCAGGGGTATTCTTGAACTTCCAGGGGAACTGCGCAAGGACACAGCCGAGCTTTCCCCGGTCCACAAGCGGTCTGATTGACCGCCTGAAAGCCAGGAAAACCTCCTTGTCGCCTTTTATTTCATGAGTCATTTCCCTGTTTGCTTTTACCGTGAACTCGAATGTAGGTGGAGTTCTCTCGGCAAGACTGTCCATCCTTTCGGGATTGGGTATTGAGTAGTAAGTCGAATTCAGCTCCACAACGGGAAAGATGCGCGCATATTCTTCAAGCATTTCAGTGGATTTGGCATTCGAGGGATAGAAGGTTCCTTTCCAATCCTTATAGCTATAACCCGCGGTTCCTACCAGGACACCCATCGACGACCTCGGCCCAGTTGGTTTACCTCAAGGTAAACATTGCTCTAAGCTGTCCGGGCGCTTCCCGCTCTCCCATTTTTTTAGCGTCATCCGCAAAAAGGTCCCTTCGCTTCCGCTCTTTATCTCAAAACTGTCCGTGAGCCCTTGCATCAATTCAAAACCGCGCCCATGCGTGGACATGATAGGTCTTTTCCTTCTCTCCACCTCCCCAACGTTAAATCCCTTGCCTTTGTCCCAAATCTCCAGGAGAACCCTATCTCGCTCAATAGTGCAATGAAGGTGCATCTTCTTGTCAATTGGGTGAGCGTGCTGATATATGTTTTTCAAAGCTTCTTGTGCCACCAAGGTAATGTCGCACGCCTCTCTCTCGAAACCATTCTGGCGAACAAAACTATCTAATTTCATCCGCGCCTCGAGGATGGCCTCCTTGGTGCATGGAAGATGGAGGGTAAGTTCTTTGGTAGCCGCTTTTGGCTTATCGCCCTTCATCGCCAATATCGGAGAAAAACTCCTCGTCAACATAGCCGCTAGGTGCCCCGACATGCTGAAAGGCACGCCCAAGGTTAGGGTGTATCGTCAAAACCTTGTCCAGGTTTACAAGCTCAAAAACTCTTAAAATCCTTGGATTGTCCAGTATGAATACGATTTCTCCCTGGGCAGATTGTATCTTTTGGTAAATCTCTATCAAGGCACCAAGGCCACTCGAGTCGAGGAATGTCAGTTTAGAGAGATCAACTATGAGATTGTGTTTCCTTGCTCCCTCGAGCTTCAAAAGCACCTTTCGAAAAAGGGGCACAGTATAAACGTCTAACTCGCCCACGACACTCACAACCGTAAAACCGCTTTTCTCCTCTACCTCTACTTTCACTTCTCATCCTCAAAACCAAATCGTCCGCGAGGAAAGAGCCGCTGAGTTGGAACGTTTTGTTCGAGCTTATCTGCATGCTCCACGCAATGACCCCGCGCTACTCGATGAAACTCTCCATCTATCCCAAATTGCTTTTTTTCTTTGCAGCCGAGGAAAAGATGAAAGCCAGCAAAAGGATAACGAGCAGGGCAACAACCTTTTTTCCTTTGCCCCCGTGCTTTTCCGCCTTGCTTAAAACCTTCTTTATTTGCCTTTTGGAAAGACCTTCTGTGAAACTACCCACGAGCTCCGGCGTCAATTCTTTCCCGCGCTTCGCAAGTTTTCTCGCCTTCTTCGTAGCCTTTTTCATAGTCTTTTTAGCTTCTTTTTTCTTTGAGGCCCTTCTCTTTAGAAAGTGGAAAACCAACTCCATGATTTGAAGAACCACCACTCCGAGAGTCCCGTATTTCCAATTCTTGGTTTCTTCAGATTTAGCTCTCAAAGACGTCACACCTCCATGCCAATCAGAATAAAGCCTCCTGCGCCCAAACTATATCACAATGGACACTTCGCTCCCACAAAAAGAGCACCTGTTCTCCTCCAGTCCAACTATCCTGGTTATGTAACCGTCCCTTTCGACAAGGCACTCACCGCAGGAAGGACAAAAAGTGGCTTCATACTCCGCCGCCTTTACATTTCCAAGATAGACATAATCCAGTTTCTCCCGAGCTATTCTATATGCCTTCTCAAGCGTCTCTAGGGAAGTCGGATTGATTGTCATTTTGTAACAGGGATAGTAGGCGGAAAAGTGAAGTGGGGTATCCCTCCCGAGTTCGGCAACGAAGTCGACCAGGCTCCCTATGAGTTCTTCAGAGTCGTTAAGAGTTGGTATGACTAAATTCGTTATTTCCACGTGGCATTTTGCCTTTGCCCTTCGGCAAGTCTCTAGCACGGGCTCCAACTTCCCCTTACATACTTTCCTATAAAATTCAGGGTCCATAGATTTCACATCTATGTTCATCGCGTCAATCAATGGCAGGAGCTCTTCCAGCGGCTCGGGGTTTATAAAACCGTTGGTCACAAGCACGTTCGAAAGCCCTTTGCCCTTCACCTTTATCGCGCACTCCATCACAAACTCATACCATATGGTTGGCTCGTTATACGTATAAGCGACCCCAATAGACCCACCCTTGCCAGCCATCGAGGCTATCTCATCGGAGGTCATGTAAGTCACAGGTGAATCCGTCTCCAGCATTTGCCAGTTCTGGCAGAAATCACATCTCTGGTTGCAACCCTTGGTACCGATAGAAAGTATCAAGCTTCCGGGATGGAAATGATAAAGCGGTTTCTTCTCGATGGGGTCGCGGTTGCAAGCCAGTATGCGCTCATAAACATCGGAATAGAGTACCCCCCCGCGGTTTGCGCGCACGCGGCATGTGCCATTTTTTCCTTCCGCTATCTTGCATTCGTGAGGACAAAGCTCACATAGAACCTTGTTTTCTTCAAGTTTCCGGTAATAGGATGCTTCCTTCAAATCTCCATCAGCACCTTCTTCAATCGTTAGATGAGACCAAATGCGTGAAGGACGCCAGATATGTCCTCCCTCAAGGAAGCTGAAACCCTCATCATCGGGAGCCGTAACTCATCCGATTCGATGATGCCTAGAAGCTTCATAGCGCATTTTACGGGAGCGGGGTTCGGCTCTCTAAACATCGTTCTCATCAGGGGAAGCAACTGGTAATGGAGCTCTCTGGCTTCCTTTGGTCTCCCCTCCTTTACCATCTCGTACATCGAGAGGAATTTTCCAGGCACCACATGCGCACTCGCCATTATTCCGCCCTTTCCTCCCAGACAAGACAACAAAAACATGAGGTGGTCTTCCCCTGAAAGGACAATGAAGTCATCCTGCGTTTGCGCAATTATATCCATCGCCTGGCAGATATCCCCGCTTGCATCCTTAACACCCACTATGTTGGGAATGCGCGAAAGGTTGGCAATAGTGCCCACCTCGATATTTCTTCCCGTGCGGGAGGGAATGTTGTAGATAAGAATCGGCTTTTCCGTCTCGCCCGAAATAGCCCTATAATGCTCGATTATTCCCTCCTGACTTGGCCTATTGTAATAGGGTCCCACAACGAGATAACCGGAGAGATCGAGCGCATCCACTCCCTTGAGTATGCCTTTGGTCTCCCTCGTGTCATTCGTTCCAACACCCGCAATTACAGGCACCCTTCCCGCGGCCTGATTGGCCACTATCTTTATCACCTCTACGTGTTCTTCGTGAGACAGAGTTGCACTCTCACCGGTGGTTCCACACGGCACAAGCCCAGAAATACCCTCCTCGATAAGATAATCGACCAGCCGGCGAAGGCTTGCCTCGTCTACAGAGCCATCAAGGAAAGGGGTAACGTTTGGAACGAAAACCCCCTCGAACATTCCATTTTGCAAGTTGTCCACCCCCAGTGGAAAAAATCACCGCTCGAGCTTATGGCTTTCCAGAGCCAGAGCTTTCAAAACTGTTTCTTTGCTCTTCCCCTATCGAAGCGCTACGTTAAGTATAATAAATTTAGGCACCATTTATGAAGAGGACGTAAGCCCCCGTAGCTCAACTGGATAGAGCGACAGACTTCTAATCTGTAGGTTGCAGGTTCGAGTCCTGCCGGGGGTGCCATTATTAAGCCAGACGACAAATTCTTACCGTAAAGTGGTAATATAACAGCGCTATGCCGAGACTTAGATTGCCAAACCAGCCATATCCATGCAGAGTTTGTGGGAACATGCTCCCCCCATACATGAGAATCTGTGACAGGTGCGGGTCGATACAAAGACCAGTCGCGGGCGACGGGGAACCAATACCCGAAGATGAGTGGGGGGCTTGCCAGCGGTGCGGTATTCCTATCCCCGCAGGCGACGTTCTCTGCGCGGAATGCGCGGCCATCGAATCCATTGAAATAAAAAGGGAGCCAAAAAAAGGGAATGCCGGAGAGACTGTCGCCGCCCTTTTTCTGGGAATCGGGCTTTCGGCAACAGGTTTCCTCGTGTGGGGAATGATTACTTCCGAAGCGATAGCTGGATTCGCGATTGGGCTTATCTTTTCAGTGTCCACCATCCTAATCCCCGGCATTTACCTTCTGCTTTCAAGAAGAATGCCCACGGAAATAATAGAGAGGTACCCCAAAATTCCTCCTCCAGGTCAAGCTGTGCGCGAAGGCGCATCGACGTCGGCATCCGAACCAAAAGCTGGCCAGTAAACAGCTCCGTTTGATTCACATGGGAACCAAAAACCAAATCGCCCAAGCCACAAAGTTGATTCGCGAGGCAAATGAAACTGTCGTCTTCTCCGGAGCGGGAATCTCCACCTCCAGCGGGATACCAGCATTTAGGGGGCAAGGCGGTCTGTGGGATGAATACAGCCCCGCCCTTTTTGCAAACATCCCAGGGCTTCTTTTTACCTTCCTCACAAACAAGCGAAGAATTTTTTCCTTTACAAGGGATGTCCTTTCCGCCCTGGTGGAGGCAGAACCAAACGCCGCTCACATCGCGGTATCGGACCTTCAAAAGATGGGAAAAGTCTCCGCCGTGATTACCCAGAATATTGACAATCTCCATCAGAAAGCGGGTAGCTCAAAGGTAATCGAACTCCATGGAAACATCTTCAGGCTTCGATGCCTGCGCTGCGGGAGGAAAAAAACAATTTCTCCGGAAAGGATGCGAGAAGCCGTGGAAAAACTGAAGAAAGAAGAGCCGAAGAGAAGCACGATGTTCTCCATGTTGAGGAGATTCCTTGGCCGCTGTGATTGTGGGGGGGTAAACCGGCCGGACGTAGTCTTTTTCGGTGAATCTCTCCCAAAAGAAGCCCTTGGCGACGCCCTCAGATACGCTCATAATGTTGACTGCATGATTGCGATAGGAACGTCTGGGGTGGTTTATCCAGCAGCTTCTATCCCATTGAATGCATCAAGTACGGGCGCAAAAATCATCGAGATAAACCCGACTCCCACGAATTTCACTCCCCTGGCAAAAATCTATCTACAGAAAGCAGCAGAAGAGGCGCTTCCCTCCATCGCGGAAGCCTTGAGAACAAGCGAAGCTTGAACAAGGCAAAACCGTTCTTTCCCCGGACAGGTCAAGAATTTCTGGAGCTCTCCCGACGAAGTGCAGCCAGACTGGTTGGGGAAGGCTTAGTGAGAGCCATCCTCCTCTTGAGGTTCTCTATCTCGGCACGCATCTCGCGTCTATCAAGTTCCATCTCTTTCTCGAGCTGCGCCACCCTCTTTCTGAGGGCGGAAATCTGCTCCTCAAGCTCCAAAACCATGCGAACACCAGACAGGTTCAAACCGTTGCGCCTCGTGAGCTTCTGTATGCGTTTGAGCCTCAGGATGTCCGCCTCTGAGTACCTCCTACGATTCTTAGCGCTCCTTTTGGGCGTCAAGAGCCCTTTTCTCTCGTAGAGCCTCAAGGTTTGTGGGTGGACACTGGCAAGTTGCGCGGCGACACTTATGATATATTTTCCTTCTTCCATTTCCTCATCTAATTCCATGCCTTCCTCCATCTTTATCCCTCCAGCTCCAGTCAGATTCACAATTCGAGGGTCACTTTATGTGAGCCCTCACATCCTTCGGTTCTATTTCCCCAAGCTTTTCCAAAAGCTCTTTTTCTTTTTTGTTCAGTTTTGAGGGAACGACCACCCTCACGGTAACAAGCATATCTCCCTTCCCTTTACCATTCGGCTTGGGCGCCCCTTTGGACTTCAAACGAAAAGTCTTGCCACTCTGGGTTCCTGGGGGGATCCGCAACCGGACTTTCCCATCAATTGTGGGAATCTCTACCTGTGCCCCAAGTGCCGCCTCAGAAAACGTAATAGGGAGATCAAGGGTAATATCGCTGCCTTTTCTCCCAAAATATGGATGCGGACCCACGCGAGTAATCACGTAGAGGTCTCCAGGAGGACCCCCATTAACGCCGGGTTCTCCTTTACCCTTGAACTTGATTTTTCCTCTATCCTTTACTCCGGCTGGAATTTTAACCTTTATCCTTCTGGGCATCCTAACCCTCCCGGAGCCGCCGCAGTTCTTGCAGGGGTTCTTGATAATGGTTCCACTTCCCCCACATCGCCCACAGGGCCTGCTTATTCCAAAGAGCCCCTGGTCCTCGGCAACAAAACCTCGGCCACCACAGACAGGGCAGGTTTCAGGCAGCGTCCCGGGGGCAGAACCAGTACCTCCGCAAGTTGGACAACTACTTATTGAATCAACCTCGACAGGGACATAAGCGCCTTTTAGCGCATCATCGAAGGAAAGGTTAACGGTCACCTCTATATCGTTTCCCTTCCTGCCGCCTCTTCTACCACCCCCTCTGCTGCGCGAAGCTTTCCGCCCTGAGCTGAAAAGGTCAAAGAGGTCACCTAAATCGCCGGTGAAACTAAATCCCTCCCCGCCTTCAAAACCGCCAAACCCTTCAAAACCAGGAAACCCAAAACCCTGGGCTCCGGCGCCAAAAGTCCTTGCGGTATCGTACTGCTTGCGTTTCTCTTCATCGCTGAGAACTTCGTAAGCCTCTCCAATCTCCTTGAATTTCTCCTCGGCATCCTTGTTCCCAGGATTTTTGTCAGGATGATATTTCTGGGCAAGCTTCCTGTAGGCTTTCTTTATCTCTTCTTTTGTAGCGTCCTTTGATACTCCAAGAACCTGGTAGTAATCTTTCCCGTTCATTTCAATCCCTAATTCTTAGAAACCTACCGCGAAGCCTCGGGAGGACTACTCCTTCGGCAAGCAAGAAACCTTGACCATGGCAGGCCTAATGAGGAACCCCCTGAACTTATATCCCTTCCCAAGAACTTCGACTACGGTATTCTCTGGGCATTCATCACTCTCCACCACTACCATTGCCTCGTGCTCCTCGGGGTCAAATGGCTCGCCCTGGGGATTGATGATTTCAAGCCCCTCTTTCTCCAAAACATCCAGAAATTGCCCGTAAATCATCTTCACGCCATCGAGCAAAGCCGAATCC
>JAQURN010000051.1 GCA_028715585.1 Actinomycetota bacterium
ACAAATGCCGTTTTGCGGCCATGGGAAGTTGTTTTTACCGCAGAGCCCTCAAGCGCGCCAGGTGCTCGCAAATCATAGTTGTAAATCATTCCCTTCTCCTTAGCGGGGTACCTATTCCCTTCGATACCGTTGTGATTGATGAAGCCCACACGCTCGAGGATGTGGCTACCGAGCATTTCACACAAGAATTTTCTTACCGAGATATGCGCCATTTTTTGTCCTCCCTTTATTCTCCCCTTGACGGAGAGGAACTTCTTGGTGATGTCAATTCCAGGGTTTATGACAAGCCCGATTCGGGTAAAAAGAGAGCTATCCTTTCGGGAATCGAGGAATGCACCGAGGAGGTGGAAATTTGCCTCGAGAAGGGCGAGGAGTTTTTTCTTTGCCTCTCTTCCCTTTTTCATGGAGACGAAGAGGGCATTTTCGACCTTAGATTTTCGAAAGGCGTAATGGAAACCCTTCAGTATGAAGAGTTGAAGGAGAAAGGGAGGAGGCTTCTTGAAAACCTGGAGAAGCTTGTTTTTTTGCTCTCGAGAACATCAGGAAGTGAGGGTGAGGAGGGCATCGCCTCTTTTGGGATGGAAGACCTCACAGAGAACCTGGCAGGAAAGGCGTCTCGGCTGCGAGAGCTTATAGAAACGCTTGAAGTCTGGCTGGACGGCGGGGGAGAAGAAATGGTCAAGTATGCTACCGTTGCGGGGCGCAAGCATTTCGAGCGGCAGGCGCTCTTGCTTTCGCCGGTGGATGTCGCGGACGCTCTGGACGAGCTCCTCTTCAACCAGTTTCGCGCTGTCCTGCTCACGAGTGGAACGCTTGCGGTTGGCGATTCCTTTAGCTTTTTTTCTTCGCGCATTGGGCTTGACCGCGTATCGCGCAATGCGCGAATGCTAATTCTTGAAAGTTCTTTTGATTTTCAAAGCCAGATGCAGATACTCATAGTCCAGGACATGCCAGAGCCCAATTCCCCCGACTACGCTGGCAGCCTCTCCATTGCGTTGAAGAAGATGATTCTCGCCTCGCAAGGAGGGGTCCTTTCGCTTTTCACAAACCGAAAATTGATGCAGAGCATTTACGAGGAATTAGTTTGTGAGTTGGAAAGGGAAGGCTTGCCACTTCTATGCCAGCAGGCTGCGTTTTCACGCAGGAGGACCGCCGAGGAATTTATCCAGGACGAAAAAGCAAGCCTGTTTGGAACCTCCAGTTTCTGGGAGGGGGTGGACGCCAGGGGTTCTACACTTAGAGTATTGGCAGTGACGAGAATACCATTTGAAAGTCCAGGGAGACCTGTTTTCGAGGCGCGGTGTGAGCGGCTAAGAAGCGAAGGAATCTCCGACTTCAGCGGGCTCAGCTTGCCTCTTGCTGCCTTGAGATTGAAGCAAGGAGTTGGCAGGTTGATTCGCTCTAAGGAAGACAGGGGACAGGTGGTAATTCTTGACAGCAGAATAAGCACGCGACCTTACGGACGAATCCTTTTGAAGTCTCTGCCCGACGCCCAAATCAAGAGGGTGTCACTTGGTGAAATTTCCGAGGCGATCGAACGCTTCGCGAATACCTAGTCAACTATCTCCACGCGAACTTTGCGCTTCCCGTAACTTCTCACTTCTTCCAGAGTGTCAAAGCAAAGGTCTATGCGGTTTCCTTTGATTGCCGATCCTGTATCGGCGGCGATGGCGGAACCATATCCCTCGACATAGAGTCTCGTCCCGAGAGGAATCACCCTTGGATCGACGGCGACCACCCCCCGTTGTGCCTTCAAGCCAGTCGCGGTTGTATCACTCAAGCCTGGTTCCTGCGGGGAGTATCCGGTTGCCACCATGAACAGCACCTTCGCGCTCTCTCTCGGAGGTGGCTGGGGAAGGTTCAACTCGGTGAATTTCGATTTTACCTCGGTTGCTTGTTGCTGGAGGGTCTGCCTTTGTCCTCCGGCGCCCGCTAGGAGGCTTTCTCGATTTGCCCTCGATTTTTCCAAAGCCCTTTTTCGGCTTTCCATCTCAGATTTTTTCTCCTCGATTTGTTTTTCCTTTTGCTGGAGGGTGGAAACCAGAGTCTCGAGTTTCCCTCTCTCCCGCCTGGCTTCAGCCAGCAGGCGAGAGTCATCCTGGGTAACCTTTTCTATCATCTCGGCTCCAGCCAGAAAGTCGGATATGTCGTCGGAGATGAGCAGAAGCTCGAGCTTGCTGGTGCGTCCGTTGATATAGATTTTGCGCAGCCGCGAGAGGAGTGCTTTTTTCTTTCTGCTCACCACCTGTTGCTTCTTTTTAATCTCAGCTTGGATTTCGGCTATGCGGCTGGCAATGTTTTGGGATTCTTCCTCTAAGCTTCCGATGCGCTCCTCGAGCGAGTTGATTTCCTGGTCGAAGTTGACCAGTTTTAAGAGGTCATCCTTCTTGCTCGAATTCGTTTTTTCCCCTGACGGCGAGGGCGCAGCCCCGCTTATTGGCGCCAAAAGGGAAAGCGACAAGAGCAAAATTGCTGAAATCAAGCCTATCCGCGCCAACACTTTCTTCATCATTGTGTATTTCATAGCCATTTGCGCGACCCCATGCTCACTTTTTCCGTCGCAAGTGCTTGATTATAGAGTAAGTCCAACCTTGATATCAAGCGCGCGGCTATTGCGGAAGCAATAGAAGCAAATTTTGACTCGTGTTCAAATCAGACTCTAAACTGGTGGGGGCTTGCCCATGGAGAAAATCTAGGAGGGTTTCAAAGTGGAAAGTTCTTCTGGGGAAAGGAAGAACCAAAAAAGGGAGCAGCGGTGGAAGGGGGATATTCGCACGCTTTCCAAGCTTCTCGAAATTCCTGTTGAAGAGCAAAAGGCTGCTGTCCAGGCTATTGCGAAAAAAGGGGGTAAATCATCCGAAACACTGTTGTGTCGTGTGCTGGACCACAGGAAAGAAGTGAATCCTGAAGTCCGAGCCGAAGCTCTCGAGGCTTTGGAGTTTGTTATCGAAGCAAAGGATTATATCGAGCTGCTCGAGCGCTATATCAGCGGGGAAAACCCCAAAGTGCAAAGAGTTGCCCGTAGAAATCTCGCTCGCCTCGATTCATCGGGTTTTCCTTCAAAACTTCTCGCCAGAGAGTGCGCAGACCAGCAGGCAATCAAGATATATGGCGCCTCCCACACCCCAGGAGCTGATATTTTTCTCGAGAGATTCATTATTGGGGCTATCGAGAGGGGAGATGTAACCCATCCTCGGAAGTGGGGGAGGATTTATGTTTCCGTTCGGTCTCTTGGGAAGATGGAAAGTCCAGAGGCTCCACGAATCATGAAAATAATCCTGGATGAAATTGAGTCCATCCATCCTTCCGATGACCTTGCGAAAAAGAGGCTCGAGATGATTGGGCGCGCCGCGGGGGATATTCTTTCAAAGACTTTAAAATTTTGAAAAGTTGAGAATGCTTAACCACCCACATTCAACCTGAAATATTTTCGTCTTTTTGCGGGAAGTTCGTGCTATATTTTTGCCATTAGCGGTTTGGGTCTAGTTTGCATTGCCGAGGTTGAGCGATGGCATTTCCTGTCTCTAAAAAAAGGCTTTATCGGATTGCCGATAGGGAACTACCCCAACTCGTACTTTTCATTGGCGCCATTTTTCTTCTTGCCTTTTTAGTGGGCATATTCTCTTTCCTTTCTGTTCAGGAAGTGCTGGCGTCTGGCACCTTCCCTCCCGGCGTGAGGATTTCAGGGGTGGATGTTTCGGGCCTTACCGAGGGCGAGGCGGTTGCCAGGTGCAAGGCGGAACTTGCCCGGGTTGAAAGCAAGCCTCTCACTTTGCGGGTTGACGATGAGGAGTATCCCATTCCGCCTGAGCAACTATCCATCAAGATTGATTACGAGGAAATGGTTCGCAGGGCATACAACGAGGCATGGAGCGTGAATGTTTTCGAGAGGATGGGCAGAAGGTTTCTCAACAGGCACAAGCAGATAAACATCTCGCTCATGACTTCTAACAGCGACGAGGCGGTCTCGGTATTTCTCCAGCAGGCTTTGAGCTCGATAAACCGATCTCCTCAGGATGCCTACATAGATGTAACGAGCGGCGTGCCGGTTATCGTGGCGGCAAAAGAGGGAAGAAACGCAGATTATAATCAGCTATATGCCGATACGAAAAGGGCTCTTGCGACCCCCGAGAGGGTTGTGAATGTCAAGGTAGAAAGAACGCCGCCCGCCATGACCGACGAGGTTTTTGGAAGGTTCATCCTCGTCAATCTCGCTGCTCACAAGTTGAGCCTTTACGACAGGGAACAATTGGTTCGTGAATTTCCGATAGCCTGTGGCTCTAACGGGCATCCCTCCCCCCCTGGGATCTGGAAAATAGCCTCCAAGCAAAAAAATCCTGTTTGGCGTAATCCTGGCACTGAGTGGGCGAAGGGAATGCCAGCATATTACCCGCCTGGACTGAACAATCCCCTAGGAACGAGAGCGCTTCGCTTGAACGCGAGCGCTGTGGCGATTCACGGCACCACCGCGACATGGTCTATAGGTCGGTCGGTTTCCCACGGTTGCATCAGGATGCGCATGCCGGATGTCGAGCTTCTCTTTGATATGGTTGAGGTGAACACGCCTGTATATGTCATAAGCGCCAGTGGTAACCCTGGTTTTGATGTTACCAAAAAGCCGTTCTGGCAGAAATAATCGGCTTTACTGGCTTTGGCTCTGATGATTTACAGGGCTCCTGCCTCAACTTGAGAGTTTGACGTTGTTCCCTCCTTCCCCCTTTGCCATTTCAAGTGCTTTATATGCTTTTGAAAGCATATCTGGGTAGCTGCTTGAATTGCTGGGGAAGGTTGAGACTCCACCTGAGACGGTGATTCTTCTGCTCGATTTCCCTTCTGGAGTGGGAAACGGATAATTTGCCACCTCCTCCCTTAGCCGGTCTCCAAGGCGCATTGCTCCCAACCGGTGAGTTTGAGGGAGGATGACGCCGAATTCGTCCTCTCCTATTCGGGCAATGAAATCGATTCTCCTAGTGTTCTTTTTGAGCAGGTTGGCTATATCCGCAATGGCGAGGTTCCCGAGCATGTGCCCGCAGGACTGGTTGTATTCATCCAGATGGTCTATGTCGAAAATTATGAGGGACACCACCAGCTTGTATCTCTCCGCCCGCTCGACTTCATGTGACAGCCGCTCCTCGAACTGTTTACGTTTTGGCATCCCTGTGAGGGAGTCGATGGTTATGTATTTCTCTAGGCTCCTCTCAAACTCCTTAAACCTGGAAATAATAGAGACATATTTTGCGAAAAGCGATATCGCGGGCAAGTCATTCTCACTGAACTTCCCTCTTTCTTTCGACCACAAGAGGAGCACGCCGTATTTGTTCCCATCCGACTCTATGGGTACACATGCCCAGGAGCCATCCTTAAGCCCGGGGAGCACTTCTCCATCGGAGACATCGGGCGAGGATATCACGGCTCTCCCCTCCGTGAAGCTTTTGGAGACGAGACTAGTACCCTCTTTCGGAACGGAAAAGCCGCGATTTAGAGGAAAGTTTTTCCTGGCGCGCAGGTGCAATTTGTCTGAGCCTTCTCGAGAGGTAAATATCGCTCCCACATCGCATTGCCACAGCGAACAGGCTTCGGTCAGACAGGCGGTGAGTTTTACCGCCGTGCTCGATTGGTCGGATATCGGAGAATAGGATTCAAGCAGCCTGGAGAAGCAAAAGAGCACCTCTTCGGGGTTACCTTCTTCCGTTTGGTGGGAGGGAGGGATATTGGCTGTTATATCCTCTGCCGTTTTTCTGTCGATTAAGCTGGAGTCGGATTTGGCGGCAAAGTTGTATATGTCTTCGGGGATTCTATCCTTACCCAGGTAGATTATAAGATTGGGCTTGATTTTGCCCTCGATTTCCGAGATCTCTTTGCAAGTTTCTATTCCATTGTCTGAAAGCCATGATCCGAGGCTGGCCTCTTTTCCCAAGATGGCACAACTTATCCCGATTGACTCCTTTTCGTAAATTCTTTCCAATAGCGGGAGGTCTGTTCTATCAGGATTGATTATTATTGCGCTTATCTTTTTTGACTTTTTTTCTAGCATTTCAAACTGTGCTTTCTAGTCCCCGACAGAATAATTTTATAAAAAGTTCTCTTTGCCCCTTGACTCAGAGGTTCTGATTCAATAGATTTTCTTTGCCTCCAGGGAGTATCAAAAGGAAAACGCCGGCTCGTTCGGACGGACCCCGAAGATTTCCCTGGAGGTATTTTTGTTCCCTTTCGTCTCTCGGGCTCCAAGTATTTTAGGATACATGATTTTTGGCTTTCCTCAAAGAGCTCTCCTAGGCGATATAATTGGGTTGGGGTGAATTCGCGTCGAGACACGAGGCAGCTTCATTTGGAAGGAGAAACAGTGGCCGTGGGAGATGAGGCAAGGCAAGCGGCGGGGGAGCAGGCGGATCTCCTGCTTGCCAATTGTAACCTCGTGAACGTGCTTTCCGGGGAGGTTCATCCTGCCGAGGTGGCTATCCAGGGCGGCAAGGTGGTTGGAATTGGCGATGAGTATGAAGCGAGGGACACCATCGACCTGGGGGGGAAATATGTCGCGCCTGGATTCATCGACGCGCATGTCCACATCGAAAGCTCGCTCATGTCCCTGTTCCAGTTTGCCAGGAGCGTGGTTCCTCTTGGCACGACTACGGTGGTGACCGACTGCCATGAGATTGCCAACGTCAATGGCTTGGATGGAATCCGCTATTTCCTGGATGCCTCTAGAGGGATACCCTTGGATGTTTTCGTGATGCTTCCGCCTTGCGTCCCATCTACCGAACTCGAGACCTCCGGCGCGCGCCTGGAGGCGGAAGATTTCAAACCCCTTCTTGGAGACCCGCTTGTGCTAGGGCTTGGCGAGCTCATGAATTACCCAGGAACCATAGCTCGCGATGCCAGGATAATGTCTAAGCTTAAACTTTTTCCAAGAGGTCCAGTGGAGGGGCATGCCCCCGGTCTTTCAGGTCTCGACCTTTCTTCTTACATCGCCGCGGGACCGGAATCTGAACACGAAGCTACATCTGTGGCTGAAGCCTCTGAAAAACTCAGAAAAGGGATGTACATCTATTTGCGAGAGGCAACCAGGGCTAGAAATCTTCTCGACATCCTCCCACTCGTGGACGGGAGGAACTCGAGGCGTTTTTGCATGTGTACCGATGACAGGGACCCGCGCGACCTTTTGGAGAGAGGGCATGTAGGTTCGATGGTGAGGATGGCGGTGAAGGCGGGAGTCCATCCGGTTACCGCGATTCAAATGGTGACAATCAACTCTTTCTCGCGGTTTGGGCTCTTCCGCAAGGGTGCCGTTTCGATTGGATATGACGCTGACATCGTAGTCTTCGATAATCTTGAGGAAATGAACGTTAGCATGGTCATCAAGGACGGCAAGATAGTTGCCAGGGAGGGAAAAGCGCTTTTCCCCGAGGTTCCTGAGCCGGATGTCGAATCTAAATTCCACGTGGCGCATTTCGGTCCTTCCAGGCTGAAGGTAGCGAGAGGGGGAGACCGACTGAGGGTTATGGGGCTCGTAGAGGACCAGATATTGACCAACTCGCTTGTCATGGAGCTTACCGATAGGAACGAATATGTCCAGAGTGATGTTGGGCGTGACCTCTTGAAGCTGGCGGTGGTGGAAAGGCACGAGGGCACTGGAAATGTGGGCATCGGTTTTGTGAAGGGATTCGGGCTTTCCTCTGGCGCGATTGCCTCCAGCGTAGCGCATGACTCGCACAACATAATAGCGGTTGGTAGTTCCGACGAAGACATGGTTGGGGCAATAGAACAGGTCATAAGGATGAGGGGCGGCTTTGCCGTAGTGGCGGGAGGAAATGTTTTAGAATCACTCGAGCTTCCTATTGCCGGGCTCATGTCCAGGAAGCCGGTCGAGGAGGTTGCGGGAAAGCTCAAATCGCTCAACACAAAGGCGAAAGAACTTGGCTGCCGGTTGGAAGACCCCTTTTCTGTGATT
>JAQURN010000052.1 GCA_028715585.1 Actinomycetota bacterium
TGGGGACTGGGTGGAGGTGTCTGGGAGATTTGGGCAGCTGAGATTTATCAATAGGAAGAATTTCTACGCGAGCAAGATAATAGACAGGCAGCAAAAAGCCCAATACACCCTCTGGCGAAACAAAACTCTCTCAGAGGGAAATTCTGCTTCCTAATGCGAGTGGTTTTCCGGAAATGCTTTGAACTGCGGTTCCCTCAAAGGCTATAATCTACACTGGCATCAGCGTATGTCGGAGTGGCGGAATTTGGTAGACGCGCAAGGTTGAGGGCCTTGTGGGACGAAGTCCCATGGGGGTTCGAGTCCCCCCTCCGACACCACACTTCACGAACTTCGCAAATATTCCAAGGCACTGGAGGGGGGCTCGAACCAGAGGGGTCGATTTTTTCTTGCGGGGAGAAGGTCTTCCCGCAAGTCTTATGGATGAAAGACAGTATCTCTACTACCACAACTAACATTCAGAAACGATTTAATCACCGACTAAATGTTGACAGCTACCGCGGCTAACCTCAGTTGACATAAATGTCGCAGAATGTAATACTAGTACTACATATACATGAAATGGGCGCGCGAGAGGAGAGAGAGGATGCCACCAAATATCTCAATGAGGATACCCGAAGACGTGCTTTTGAAGCTGGATGAGTTGGCTTCGCTTCTGGGCAGGTCGAGGAGCTCGCTTATCAACGAGGCAATAAGCACCTACGTCACTGAATACAACGATTACCTTATCGCACTTCACCGTTTGCTGGACAAGGACGATGACATCATTTCCAGCACAGAGCTGAGAGAATTCCTTGGCATATAGCATCCAGTACAAGAGATCGGTGGCAAAGGACCTCAAAAATCTTGAAAAAGCTAATGCTAAACGAATCCTTGATAAGCTCGAGCGAGAACTCAAGAAGGATCCGGATTCGGGCGAGCAGCTGAAGGGTAAGTTCTCCGGTCTTTCGAGACTGCATGTTGGTGACTACCGTGTCATCTACACCAGAACGAAAGACGGTGTCCTGGTATTGCTCATCTCACATCGTAAGGATGTTTATCGGGAGCTTGAACGCGGTGCTCACTAACGCATGTTAATCCGCTCCGACACCAGCCCAGGGAGGCATGTCGGGGGATGCGGGAAAGTGGAAGAGCAAGGACAATGAAATCTACCGACGAGCGCTGAAGAGAACAGAGAAAGTTTTCATCGTAAACCGTGCGCACCGTGAGTTTGCCGAAGCCGTCGAAGAGAGAAGGAGCCTATAGCCACCATCCTCTCCCTGCCCTGCGCCACCTGCCTCCAGTAGAGGTGCTTTATTGTGTTCGCGGAGAGGATGGGCTGACACGCGATGGTCATACACGAGATTTGCTTCTGTAATCTCGGTCTTCGGAACCAGCGCAACCCTAAGGGCATATCACCAGTTCTTCAACCCCCGCCCTCCATGGCTGTGGAAAGCTCGAGACAGCCCTGAAGTGCGCCTCCACTGTCTGTCTCTTGCGATTATCCTCGAATTTTGCGTCACGGTCGGGAGCGCTTCGCGTCTTATAAGGACAACACCAGGCCCGCCTGGCCTGGCGTAACCCTGTCCTTGAATCGCCGCGTCATCTGCATTGTTGCGTTCATACCGGTGCAGTGGCATGGCACGATTTTCTCAGGTGATACATCTTCGAGGAAGTCCAGCGTGGCGCTGATTCTTCTGTCGCTTGCACCCATCCCCAGGTGGGTACCACCGATGACTGCTTTTATCCTTCCGGACGACTCGAGTACGTGCTTGAGTATGTTGACGAGGCCCGAGTGGGCACAGCCGGTGAGCACGATAGCTCCTTCGGGCGTATCGACGACGAGCGACTGGTCGTCTATAAACGAGTCGGGTTGTACTTCATCCTCCACCTGGTGGAACAGATTCGCTTCGAAACCCTCGAAATCCGTCACCCTTGGCACTTCGCCGGTAAGCCGTACGCCGGGCATTACTTCTACTGCCTCGCTGGAAAGCTCGACGCTTGCGCAGACTGATTCGATGGCGTCCTTTCGAAATGGTATGCCGATGAACCTCTTGACGTTTCCGGCGATAGCGAACTTCGGCTCGAGTGCCTTCGGATGCATGAACAGCTTTTTGGGTCCTGAGGCTGACATAACCTCCATTAGCCCACCGGCGTGGTCATAGTGGCCGTGGGATATCCCGACACCCTCCAGCTTTCCAAGGTTCACGCCCGCTAGCCTTGCGTTGTGCACGACTGCATCCGACTGGCCGCAGTCCCATAGAAAACTTTTGCCTTCCACGTCAACCAGCACAGAGAGGCCGTGCTCTCCCTTGAACGAAGGAGGACCCGCCAGGTTGTCACAGAGAACAATCACCTTTACTTCCATCTCCGCCCCTTTCATCATAAAAAACTCAATTCTACAAGTAATTGGTCCAGCAGGGTTGACTCACTAAGTCCACAGCGCTATGTTTATTATGAACATATGTCCATATCACTGTAAAGGCTGGCAGAGGAGGTAAATTTGCCGAGACCAGTGAGCTTGAGGTATGTAGGGGGTGAACCATCCTATTCCTTCTTCAAACCGCGGGGTATCCCGCTGAGGGAGCTTGAGGTTGTGAATCTTTCGGTGGAGGAGCTCGAATCCTTGAAGCTCGTGGATATCGAAGGGCTGTATCACGAAGAGGCTGCCATGCGCATGGAAGTTTCTCGCTCGACGTTTCACAGAATCCTAAAAGAAGCACGTCGTAAAGTGGCTGAAGCCCTGGTGGAAGGAAAGGCGTTGAGCATCAAGGGAGGAAATTACATCCTTGCGGGGGATACCCGCATTTTCGAGTGTCTGGAATGCGGCTACAGGTGGGAGGAACCTTTCGGGAGCGGTGTGAGAGCTTGTGAGGCAGTCTGTCCAAAGTGTGGAGGGGCAGTTGTAAGAAAAGGATGCGGGGGTGGACGCGCGCGAAGAGGCGGGGGGTCTCGGCGGCGGGGTGGACTACCTGCAGGTGGAACAGGGCAACAACAGTAAAAGTACGGAGGTAAACATGAAAAAGAATGAGAAAGCAAATCCTAAAGAGGAATCCGCAGAGCCAACCGCTTGCGGTGCGCAGGGTGGCAATGAATGCCAGACCGGTCCGCCGCGCTTCAGTACCCAGCCAGACACCAACATTAAGAACACGATTGCGGTGATGAGCGGGAAAGGCGGGGTTGGAAAGTCGGCAGTCACCATGCTCCTGGCGGTGGCGCTCCGCAGGCGCGGCTTCGAGGTCGGTATTCTCGACGCGGATATTACGGGACCCAGCATTCCCAGGGGGCTTGGTGTGAACGGGCGCATCTTTGTCGGGGAAGCGGGTCCTCTTCCCGCCGTAAGTTCTACGGGGATTAAGGTCATGTCCATGAATCTAATTCTCGACCGCGAGGACGATGTGGTTATTTGGAGAGGACCCCTTATCAGTTCTGCCGTGGGGCAGTTCTATCAGGAGCTCTGGTGGGGGGAGCTCGACTACCTGCTCATAGACCTTCCTCCAGGGACGGCTGATGTGCCTCTCACTGTGATGCAATCGATACCACTTGACGGCATTATCCTGGTTACCTCACCCCAGGAACTTGCAGGGATGGTCGTCGCTAAGGCGATGAATATGGCTGCTCGCCTGGATGCTCCCACGATAGGGCTTATAGAGAACATGGCGTACGTAATATGTCCATCATGCGGAGAGAAGGTAGAGCCGTTTGGGCCCAGCCACGGTGAGGAGGCAGCCCGCAAGATGCGGATCGCATTCTTGGGGAGTCTGCCACTCGACCGTTCCATATCCGAGCTTGTGGATGGGGGGAAGCTAGAAGAGTACGAGTCGAGCGAAGTCGAGGCGGTTATCGGCGAGGTTATTAAAAGGGTCGCTGATGTTAAAGGGATAAAGGAGGTGTCGTCGTGATGGACGAGGGGAAGATGAAAATCGCGGTGGTGATGTCCGGGGGCGAGATATCACCTCATTTTGGGAGGGCAGAGGAGTTCATGTTGGTTGAGGTCGAGGGCGGAAAGATTCAGGGACGTGAAATCCGGCGTGCACCAGCGCATGAGTGTGGCGCGCTCCCCCTACTACTTGCTCAAGAAGAAGTGGAAAGTGTCATCGTCGGTGGTATCGGGAGCGGTGCCATACAGCACCTGGAAGGAGCGGGAATTCATGTCTATGCTGGCGTGGAAGGTTCTCCCGAGGACGCACTTGGCAGCCTACTTGCGGGTACGCTCTCATCAAGCGGGGAGATATGTGGCGGCGGGATGGGGAGCTGCGGTCACGATGACGACTAAGGGCACATAATGTGGGTTCTGATAAGAGAGGAGTTATTACCTATGAGGAAGAGATACGGAAAGGCCGATAGCGAGCTGGAAAGCAGCAAGAGCAAGCAACTCCCGCCCGAGGGCGAGAGCGAAAAGACTCCGCCAATGGGCGAGAAGGAAACCGAGAAGAATCGCGCCTCTTGGGCAACCAGGATAACGACAGCCACGCGACTGGGATTGGATATCATCAGGCTCATCCGTGAAGCTGTAGACCTCAAGCGAGAATTGTTTCCGGCAAAGAGTAAAACCACTGGCGAGGCACCAAGCAAAGGGCCCGATTGAAGGGCAGGGTATTTCATATATGGATAGGAGGTTGTTGAAATGGCTGCAATGAGAAGGTTCACATGCTACGACTGCAATGAGACTTTCGAGGTGCCGTACGGCACCGGCGTCCAGGGTCGCTTGATGAAGTGCCCGAAGTGCGGCTCGCGAAACGTCCATCGGGCGGAGGGCGGCAGGGGCTTCGAGCGTGGCGCTGGCTTGGGGGTGGCTTTCGCTGGTGGCGCTGCAGGTGGCAGAGGGCCGGATAGCGCTGGAAGAGGCACAGGTGGCTCAGGACGGGGTCCGCGCTGGGCGATTTGAACAAAAGATTGTTGAGGGGGCAAAACATGAGAATAGCCATATCGGTATCAGGAAATGACCTCTCGGCTGAAATAGACCCGAGATTCGGACGGGCGAGAGGCTTTTTGCTTGTCGAGAGCGAAAAGGGAGACTTCGAGTATTTTACCAACCCGAACGTGGATGCTGCTGGTGGCGCGGGTATCACGACTGCGCAGGAGATAGTGGACAGGGGAGCCGAGGCGGTTATCACCGGAAACGTTGGGCCGAATGCCTACCGCGTCCTAGAGAGCGCAGGGGTGAAGGTGTTCACCGGCGCTTCGGGTAGCGCGCAAGAGGCGCTTGAGGACTACAAGTCAGGAAAGCTTGCGTCCGCCGCCCAGGCAACGGTCGAGGAAAAATTCGGCATGGGTGCTCGAGGCGCGGCTGGTCCTGGCATGGGAAGAGGTGGTGGTTGTGGCCGCGGGGGAGGCAAAGGCCGAGGAGGTGGCCGTTGGTAATTTCTGTCGCCAGCGGGAAGGGTGGTACTGGCAAGACCACCATCGCGGCGAACCTGGCGTGGGCTGCATCCACGCTGGAGCCAGTTACATTCCTGGATTGCGACGTTGAGGAGCCCGACTCGCATTTTTATCTCAAACCAGACTGGCTGGGCGAGGAGGACGTATTCGCGCGGGTTCCCTTGGTGGATTTGTCTTGCTGCGACGGTTGTGGGAAGTGCGCGGAGTTCTGCCGATACAACGCTCTAGCCGTGATTAAGGGCGATGTCCTTGTCTTTGAGGAACTTTGCCATAGTTGCGGTGGCTGTGCGCTTGCCTGTCCATTGGGGTGCATAACCTATGCGGACAGGAGGATAGGGATCGTGCGTGATGGTACACGTGGCGGCATTCACTTTTATCAGGGGCTCCTTGACATCGGCGAGCCGCTCGCGGTACCGGTACTGAAACGAGTAAAGGAGCGACATACCAAGGATGGTCTTACCATTACTGACTGCCCACCAGGGACAGGCTGTCCCATGATTGAATCAATCAAGGGCTCGGACTACTGTATCCTCGTCACGGAGCCCTCGCCCTTCGGCAGGCATGACCTTGACCTCGCGCACCGAGTGGCTCTCGAGCTTGGCATTCCGCATGGTGTCCTCATCAATAGGTCATCTCTGAGCGACGCGGTAATCGATGATTACTGCGAGGAAGAGGGGCTGGAAATTCTTGGCAGGATACCCTTTTCTAGGAATTTAGCCGAGGCTTGCTCCCAGGGAGAGCTGCGCACCGAAACTGATAAGACGTGGTCCTGGAGATTTCTCAAGATACTGGAGGAGGTCAAGAAGTTATGCCTACTCAGCTCACCATCTTGAGCGGAAAAGGAGGCACCGGCAAAACGACCATAACTGCTTCATTCCTCCACCTCGCGGGCGGCGCGGTAGCGGCTGACTGCGACGTGGATGCGCCAAACCTCCATCTGCTCCTCGACCCCACTCCCATCAGCCGCGAGCCGTTCGAAGGAGGAATGATTGCGCACATCGACTATGATAAATGCACCAAATGCGGCATCTGCGAAGAATCTTGCCTTTTTAGCGCTATAAGTGACCTTGTGGTGGACCCGTTCTCTTGTGAGGGATGCGGGGTCTGTGAGCTGGTTTGTCAGGATGACGCGGTCAGGCTTCTTCCCGAGACCACCGGCGATGTGTTTGTTTCCGAGACGAAGTTCGGCCCCCTGGCGCACGCGCTCCTCAAGCCGGGCGGAGAGGCTTCAGGTAAGCTCGTTACCAGGGTGAAAGAAGTCGCCTCGCGCCTGGCTAGGGAACGTGGGTTGGATCTCGTAATAGTGGATGGTTCACCAGGTATAGGCTGCCCGGTGATAGCTTCTGTTGCTGGCTCCGACTTGATATTGGCGGTTGCCGAGCCTTCTTTAAGTGGGCTGTGGGGGCTTGAGCGCATACACGGCGTGGCGAGGCACTTCGAGATTGAGATGGCGGTGTGCATAAACAAGAGTGACGTCAACCCTAAGATAGCAAAGGAGATTCACCGCTATTGCCTGGAGTCAAAACTCCCGCTCCTCGGGGAAGTGCCTTTCGACGAGGAGGTCAATCAAGCTACCATGAGCGGCGAGGTGCTCGTCGAGAGATACAGTGGACCAGCGGCGAGCGCACTCGAGGATTTCTGGGAACGAACAATAGCATTATTGGAATCCGTGAAAACAAAAAGATAGGAGGTTACACCATGCCATTTGGAGACGGAACAGGGCCGCAGGGCATGGGAGGTGGAACTGTAAGGGGAATGGGGACGCGCCCAGGCGGAGGGCGTGGACGAATGGGCGGTAACAAGCCAGGGAGCGGTCCCGGCGGAGACTGCATCTGCCCGAGATGCGGGGCGACAGTTCCTCACAGCCGGGGTGTTCCATGCTTTAGTCGGAAGTGCCCCAAGTGTGGTGCCAGAATGACACGGGCATAGTCGTATCCCTCCTAGAGGCGCATGCGAAGGATTGGTAGAACTCGAACGCTACCAAATCCCGTGCGCAATGCCAAATAAGCCCCCCTTTTCCCCGAACTTACATTGTATCCGCATGAAAATGTCTCTGCAGTAGAGCGCAATACAATGTATTAACCAGAAGGGAGAATTCACTTGGGAAAAGTTTTAAGGGTAATGTTCTCGTTGCCGCTTGAGGTGACAAGCAAGATCGAGAATCTTGCCAAAAGTGAAAATCTGTCGAGGAGCGAGTTGCTCAGAGAAATGGTTGCCGTTTACGAGCGTTTTAGAACGGAAACCGAGTGGCAAGAACTGTTCTCCTTCGGCGAGGAAACCGCGAAACGATTCAAAATTAAGAACGAAGACGAGCTGTTCGAGGTTCTCGGCGGGGCAGTTTAGCGCTGAGAGTAATATTCAATTCGAACGTTTATATCTCCGCGCTTCTCTTCGAAGGACCGCCAAGTCAGATTCTTCAGTTTGCCATGAAGCAGCAGGTGATATTGATAGCTTCAGACGCAATCATCGCCGAAACGGCGGGGAGACTCAGAGAAAAGTTCTCATGGCCCGAACACAGGATTGAGCAGTTCGTGCGAGCGACAAGCCATCTGGCGGAACTTC
>JAQURN010000053.1 GCA_028715585.1 Actinomycetota bacterium
CGGCGGGGTAAGGGGTGGCATTGTTCCAAAGGCGGAAGGGTGCATAAGAGCTCTCGAAGGAGGGGTCGAGAAGGCGCACATAATCGATGGAACTTTCCCCCACGCCCTTCTGTTGGAGGTTTTTACCGATGAGGGAGTGGGGACGATGATTACTCCTTCTCCGAGATGACCCAGCTCGCATACTCAAGGTGACTGGAGGTTGATTTTGAGCTTAGCTCCGAGCGAGTGCTTTGATAAAAAGCTCAAGGAAAAAAGATATCTAATGAACACCTACGCAAGGTTGGGCGTTTCGTTCGTGAAGGGCCGGGGAAGCAGGTTATGGGACAGTGAAGGAAAGGAATACATCGATCTTATCTCCGGAATTGGCGTATGTGTTCTTGGCCACTGTCACCCGGTGGTAACCGAGGCTCTCAAGAAACAATTGGAGGAACTCTGGCACACCAGCAATCTCTATTCCATCGAGAAACAAGCAAAGTTCGCAAAGCTTCTGGTAGAAAACTCTTTCCCCGGGAAAGTCTTTTTTGCCAATTCTGGCGCCGAGGCAAACGAGGCGGCGTTGAAGCTTGCAAGGAAATTTCATCGAGACAAGGGAAAACCAAGGAAAAAGTTTGTATGCCTGGAGGGCGCGTTTCACGGAAGAAGCTTCGCCACCCTTTCCGCCAGCGGTCAGCCGCGAAAGTGGGAACCGTTTCAGCCAATGATGGATGGTTTTGTGCACGTCCCCCCAGACGATATCCATAGTTTAGAGGAAGCTATTGACGATGAGACCGCGGCGGTCGTGCTCGAGCTGATTCAGGGTGAGGGGGGTGTAATACCGCTCTCCAGCTCTTTTATAAAAAGGGCAAGGGAGCTTTGTGATGAAAGCGGCGCACTGTTGATAGTTGACGAGGTTCAGACTGGCATGGGCAGGACTGGCAAACTCTTTGCCTGGGAGCACCATGGCGTAGTTCCCGATGTTATGACGCTTGCGAAGGGGCTTGCGAACGGGGTGCCCGCGGCGGCTGTGATTGGGCGAGGAGAGTTTGGTGACGTGTTTGGACCTGGCGATCATGGGAGCACTTTTGGGGGAAACATGCTTGCCTGCGCCGCTGGAACCGCCACCCTCCAGACGATAGTTGCCAATGGACTTCCCGATAGAGCAGCGAAGTTGGGCGAGCTTATTGGGGAGAAGCTCGACATGCTCGCGTCTCAGAGCAGATTGGTGAAGGAAGTCAGAGGGGTTGGACTAATGATTGCGGTTGAATTGAGGGAGCCGATAGCAAGAGAGGTGGTAAAGCGGTGCCTGAAGCGTGGCGTGCTCGTGAATGATGTTACGCCCACGGCGGTGAGGATGCTTCCACCTCTCATTATAGAGGAGGAGGAACTCGATTCTGGATTTGAGTGCCTGAGAGAGGCTATTTTGGCAATTGAGTTGTAGGGAAGCCAGGAGGACTTATGGTAAAGCACAAGCTTAAAAATTCCGACTTCTTGAGCTTAAAGCATCTTGACGGTGACGATTTGCGGGATTTCTTGGAGGTTGCCCACAGGATAAAGAAAGAAGGCACGAAGGGGATGAGGCCCCTTGTGAACAAGGCGATAGCTCTTCTTTTCGAGAAGCCTTCCACCCGCACAAGGGTTTCTTTCGAAGTGGCAATCTTGAGGCTCGGTGGCGACCCGATAGTGCTTAGCGGGGAGGAGCTCCAGATTAAGAGGGGAGAGACTATCGAGGACACGGGGAGAGTTCTCTCTCGATACGTGGATGGTCTCGTGGTAAGAACCTTCGCTCAGCAAAGGCTCGAGGTGTTGGCTCAAGTCGCTACGGTTCCAGTGATAAATGCCCTTACCGATGAGTGCCACCCCTGCCAGGCGTTGGCGGATATGCTCACTATAATGGAATACAAGGGTTCTTTCGAGGGTTTGAAACTCGCTTATCTTGGGGACGGCAACAATGTTTGCCATTCACTGATGAGGGCATGCACGAAGCTGGGTATGGAAATTGCGGTTGCCACTCCCCCAGGGAAAGAACCGATGGAGAAGATAATAGAGGAATCCAGGGAAAACTCACAGGTATACGGGGGGAAGTTGGTTTTGCTGAATGACCCACTGGAAGCTGTTCAAGACGCGGATGTTGTATATACGGATGTCTGGTTCAGCATGGGCAAAGAGGCAGAGTCCGAAGATGATACCCAGCTATTTGCCCATTTCCAGGTCAACAGTGAGCTTCTCCGTTATGCCAAGCCGGACGCGATCGTTATGCACGACCTTCCAGCGCACAGAGGCAAGGAAATCACCGACGAGGTAATAGATGGAAGCCGCTCCGCGGTATGGGATCAGGCCGAGAACAGGCTCCATGCCCAGATTGCCTTGCTGGGAATGATATTTAGTGGGTAGGTCACTAGATGAAAAGGCAGAGGCATGAGGCGATTACAAGACTTGTCAAAACTGGCGTTGTTCAAACGCAGCGCGAACTTGGCAAGTTGCTCAAAGATCAAGGTTTTGAAGTAAGTCAAGCCACTATCTCTAGGGATATTGCCGAACTTGGGATTAGGCGCGTAAGAGATGAGAACAAAGTAATCAGGTACGTAACGGCCGATAGCACAAGTGCCGGGCACGATCCGGGTGAAGCGTTGAGGCGTATGGCACCTGAATTTTTGCTCTCTACCGAAGCTTGTGGAAACCTGATAGTGGTTAAAACTACACCGGGAGGAGCTCCGGGGTTAGCGTTGGCTATCGATCAGGCGGAGATAGAGGGAGTCGCGGGCACGATAGCTGGAGACGATGCCATATTAGTTGTTTGTTCCAATGGAACAGGCAGCAAGGATGTTGAAGGAAAATTGGTTGACTATTGCTTTGGGCAAGGGGTGAAAAAAATTGGGCGCTGAAGATGGGAGCAAAGATAAAAGGGTAGTCCTCGCATATTCGGGAGGGCTGGACACCTCTGTGATTCTAAAATGGCTCATGGAGGAGAAAGGGATGGAGGTAATAACTCTTACCGCTGATTTGGGCCAACCTGGTGATATAGAGGAAATAAAGGAAAAAGCTCTCAAAACTGGGGCACCCGAGGCAGTGGTGGTCGACGCAAAGGATGAATTTGCGAGAGACTTTCTGGTGCCTGCTATCTGGGCAAACGCTTCATACGAAGATAAATACCCACTAGCGACCGCACTCGCCCGGCCGTTGATAGCGAGGCTCCAGGTGGAAACCGCGCGTCGCGTGGGAGCGGGCTGGGTAGCGCATGGATGCACCGGTAAGGGAAACGACCAGGTGAGATTTGAGGTGGCGGCACGCGCGCTGGAGCCTGAAATCAAAATAATAGCCCCGATGCGGGAATGGATAATGACACGCGAGAGCGAAATAGAATATGCCGAATCCCACGGAATTCCCGTCCCTATCACCAAAGCATCTCCATACAGTGTGGATGAGAACATTTGGGGCAGATCTTGCGAATGTGGAATACTCGAGGATCCATGGGAGGAGCCCCCGGAAGATGCTTTCGACTGGACGGTCTCACCAATGGATGCGCCTGATGAACCGCTATATATCCAAATCGATTTTGAAGGAGGCATTCCTCGCGTGTTGGACGGAGAGGAGATGGAACTCGCCCAGCTTGTCACCAGGCTCAACGCGATTGCTGGAAAGCATGCAGTTGGGCGCATAGACATGGTGGAGGACAGGGTGGTGGGAATAAAATCACGCGAAATCTATGAAGCGCCTGCCGCGGTGGCGATAATCGAGGCTCACCGCGATTTGGAGAGACTCACTCTTACGGCGGAATCTTTAGCCTTCAAAAAGCTACTCGATCAAAAGTTTGCCGAACTTACCTATCAGGGGCTTTGGTTTAGCCCTTTGAGGGAGGCAATAGATGAGTTCAATCGGAAAATCGAAGAGGCTGTCAACGGCTCTGTGAAGATGAAGCTCTTCAAAGGCGGGGCAACTGTCGTAGGCAGAAGCTCTCCTGGTTCTCTCTATGATGTTGGGCTTGCTACCTATGACAAGGGTGACCTTTTCGACCACAAGAGTGCCGCTGGGTTTATCAAGCTTTGGGGGCTTGGGCTCGAGGTTTTGTCTCGTGGCAGGAAAAGCGAAGAGAAAGAAGGCAAAAAGTGAAGATGTGGGGAGGAAGGTTCGGCAAGGAGGCCAGCGAGGAATTCCAGGTATTTTCCTCATCGATAAGTGAGGACTGTCGACTTGCCCCTTATGAAATCAAATGCCTGAAAGCCTGGTCGGAGGTTCTTATGGAAGCTGGCATCCTTTCCCAGGAGGAAAAGCTCGAGATAGATGAAGCTCTTGAGGCGATACTGGAAGAGTTAAAACGCGGAGAGGCTAATTTTATTCCTTCTGATGAGGATATACATACCTATATTGAGCGCAGACTTATCGAGTTGGTGGGTCTTGTAGGAGGGAAAATCCGCACCGGTCGAAGCAGAAACGACCAGGTGACTACGTCGTTTAGGATGCTTGTGATGGAGGAGTGCTCGGGAATAGAGGACGAAATAGTTGGCGTCGTGCGTGCCTTGATAACTCAAGCGGAGAAAAATATAGATATAGCTATTCCCGGACAGACACATCTTCAGCCCGCGCAACCAGTGCTTGCCGCGCATGCTCTCATGGCTTTTGTCCATATGTTGGAGAGGGATAGGAACAGGGTAAGGCTTGCAAGGAAATCCGCGGCAGTGTTGCCACTTGGCTCGGGTGCTCTTGCCGGGACGACTTTGAAGATTGATAGAGACGCCCTGGCGAGAAAGCTTGGTTTCGAGAGAGCTTGCGAGAACAGCATAGATGGGGTCAGCGACAGAGATTTTGCCTTAGATATTCTCTATGCCCTCTCGAGCCTCATGGTTCATCTCAGCCGCCTCGCGGAGCAGATGGTTATATGGAGCTCGGCGGAGGTGGGGCTTGTAGAGCTTGATGACTCCTGGTCAAGTGGATCGAGCCTTATGCCACAGAAAAAAAATCCGGATTGTTTCGAGCTGATAAGGGGGAAGGCAGGGCGGGTTATAGGTGAGCTCGTTTGCCTGCTCGCGGTGATGAAAGGTCTCCCTCTTTCATACAACCGCGACATGCAAGAGGACAAACATCCTGTTTTTGATGCTATCGATACTGTCCGGAGCTCTCTTACTGCCCTAAAGGGCACAATAGGGACGTTGAAGTTCGACGAGAGTCGCGCCAAGGAACTTCTGAGCGAAGGATATTTGACCGCTACCGACCTGGCAGAATATCTTACCGAAAAAGGGATAGATTTTCCCTCCGCTCATCGGTTAGTTGGCGAATTTGTCTCCAGCTTGATAGCCGAGGGAAAGAATTTCTCCGAAGTTACCGCTAAAGATTTGAGAGACTTCTCTGGCGATTTCGATGAAGAGGCTTTGCGGAGATTAGACCCCCGACAGTCAATTCAGCGTAGGAAATCAAAAGGTGGCACTTCTAAGGAACAGGTACTTCACGATATCGAAGAGAGCCTAAAAAACATCTCTTAAGTCTGTCATTTTCTACCTTGCTGTTTGATTTTTTCGGGAGATAAATTCGACATATCCCTGTGATACTATGTTTGTATCTGGGTATCGTTTGGGTCCCGAGTTCCGAAAGGAGGCAGGGATTTGGAAGTGAAAAAAGGCGTCATCGTTCCGCTTGGCTATGGAAAATACTTTGTTTCTCACAAGATCGTTGGCTTTGTGCCCATCGAGGAAAATCGTGGTCCCGCAAGGCGAACTTATGTTTATGTGGAAGGGCTGAATGAGCCTGTAGTGGCTTCGCGCACGGAATCCACGATGTTGAGAGACATGACAAAAGAAGGGCCAGGGGAATTCCAGGCTTCCATGGCTCTGGAACTCCTGGAGCGGATACTCGCGGACATAGAGCATACAGGTCCAATGCTCAGGCGTTCCATAAAGGAAGAATGTGGGTTAGACCTCGATGACATCGAGGAGAAGGCACGGGAGCTTCTTTCTGGCGGAGAGCAGGCTTTGGATGTCCAGGAGGGGCTGTTCGAAAAAGGTTCAGACGCTTGAAAAGTCATAAGGCTAGAGTTTCAGGGGGTGGATTGCTTGAAACTAGGTGAAATCTACAGATTCGCGGTTGAACTTGGAATCAAAAAAGACCCGAGGGGGTCAGATGAGGTAAAGGGAATCCTTCGGGAGGCAAAGAAGGAATACGAAGCTCTCAAGGGGAAAGAAAAGGAGTTTTTTGATAAGGAAAAATTGAGCAACCCTTTCGCTGATACTCGCATTTTGTATGGAGAAGAAGATACCGAAGTAAAAAGTCTCATAGCGGGCATAGATGTCGAGTCTCCTGAACTTATCCTTGTCGACAGGCTTCGCGAGAAGGGCTTGGGGATTGACCTTTGTGTTTCCCATCACCCCGAGGGGCGCGCGCTAGCTTCGCTGGCTGATGTAATGGGGGTCCAAGCTGACGTCTGGGCTGGGGTTGGGGTTCCCGTAAACGTTGGCGATGCTTTAATCGCGGAGCGTATGAACGAGGTTAGAAGAAGCCTTCTTCCTCAAAATCACAGGAGAGCGGTAGATGTTGCCAGGTTGCTGGATATTCCGTTTATGTGTATTCACACCGCCGCGGATAACCTGGTCACCGATTACCTGACGCGTCTCCTCAAGCGGAAGAAGCCAAAGCGGGTAGGGGAGGCGATTGATTTACTGCTGGAGGAAGAGGAATACCGGATTGCCGCAAGAGAGGGAACCGGACCTACGTTGCTGGTAGGAGACAAAAAAAGCAGAGCCGGGGAATTCCTGGTGGATATGACAGGGGGAACCGAGGGCCCCCCTGGCGCTATCGAAAAGCTTAGCCAGGCAGGTATTGGAACGATTGTGGCAATGCACATGGGGGACAAACTCAGGAAAGAAGCAGAGAAGCTTCATGTAAATGTCATAATCGCGGGCCACATTGCCTCTGATAATATCGGAATCAATCTTCTTTTGGATGGCCTCGAAGATAGGGGAGTCGCCACGGCCTCGTTCTCGGGGCTTGAAAGGGTGAGAAGAAATAGAAAAAAAGCTTCTTTGAAGAAGGCAAATCGGTGAAGCTGGCACCGCTTGAATAATCAACGTCTAGGGGAGCCACCGCTTGGCGGCCCAATTGAAACTACTATGGTTACGGAGTTTCCAATTCTGTAAGTTGTCCCAGGAGCGGGAGATTGTGAGATCACCGTGTTTTTTTCCTCCATGCTGTATTGTTTGACCACTCGCCCTTCAAACCCCAGGTTTTTCAGCTCACGCGAGGCTTCATCTACATTTTTGCCTATAAGATGGGGAAGTTTTGCCGATGCATTCTCTCCATGGAGGGGGCAGAAGGACCGTGGCTCCGTTCCCGGCTTGAATTCCTCGAGGTGAGTGTGGGGGCAATTACTGGTAGCCATAAGCCCGCTCTCATTGCATACTCTAAGGTTAATTTTTCCTCCTTCTTCTTTGGGGATTTCCGGCGTAGTACATATTAATTGATGGCTGCAGCGTTAATGATCTTGGTTATAAATTAAAAGATAAAGACAGGATTAATTTTTTAACGATGACTTCCGGAGGTTGAATAATAACCAGCAACAGTTATCATTGCTGCAGTCATCAAACATTTATATCAAATTAAATATTTATTAGTCATTAATAGTGAGGTAATTATGATCGGCGGTTACATGGGGAAATTTTTATGGGTTGATCTTGGCAGCAATAAGATAACAGAAGAAAAAATTGATCTTTCCCTCATGAGGAATTTTATCGGAGGCTATGGAATTGCATCAAAGATTATATATGAACGGCAGAAAAAAGGAATAGACCCTTTAGGCGAAGAAAATATTCTTGGCATACTGGCAGGGCCACTTACCGGGACTTCCCTACCCGTCGTTTCCAGGTACACAGTCGTAGGTAAATCTCCATTAACCGGTCTCTGGG
>JAQURN010000054.1 GCA_028715585.1 Actinomycetota bacterium
TGGAAGAGTGAACCTGATAGGGGAACATACCGATTATAATGGTGGCTTTGTTCTCCCCATTGCCGTAGAACAGGGAACTTACATGCTCATCAGGCAATCTGAAATCCCGCCGATAAGGCTCTACTCTGCAACCCTTGACCGAGAGGCGACCATTTATCCAGAAAAGATTGAAAAGCAAGACGACTGGGCAAACTACGTGCGGGGGGTATGTCTTTACGCAAAGGAAATTGCCGGCGAGCTCCCCTCTTTTGATGCCTTCTTCTTTGGAGACTTACCTCTGGAATCCGGTCTTTCCTCTTCCGCGTCACTGGAAGTCGTTACCGCGGCAGGGCTTGAAAGTCTCTCTCTTAAATTCTCCAAGCTAGACATAGTTAAAATAACAAGGCGCGCGGAGAACAACTTCGTGGGCGTGCCGTGTGGAATCATGGACCAATACGCCGTTACTTTCGCAAAGGCACAGCACGCAATTCTCCTCGATTGCAGCACCCTCGAATCCCACCAGGTTCCCTGTCGCTTGGGAGACTGTGTCCTTGTGGTAGGGCATACTGGCGTGAGAAGAGCTCTGACCGACTCGGAGTACGCGAAACGCATAAGCGAGTGTAACGAGGCGCTATCGCTTCTTTCAAAACGAATTGGTCAAAGGAAAAGCTTGCGGGAAGTAACACCATTAGAATTCAACACCGCTAAATGGTCGCTTCCGGAAAAGCTCAGAAACCGAGCCGAACACGTCATCTACGAAAACTTGAGGGTTGAGCAAGCAGCCAAATCCCTCGAATTGGGCGACATGGAAACCTTGGGGTACCTGATGAATAGGTCCCATGAGTCCCTTCGAGACCTCTTCGAGGTGTCATCCCAAGAGCTCAACGCTCTCCAGGAAATATCTCTCCAGCAGAATGGGGTACGAGGGTGCAGGATGACGGGGGCTGGGTTCGGTGGCTGTGTCATAACTCTCATAAAGAAAGACTGGTTGGAAAGATATCTCAGAAGGGTCCCGGAACTCTACTGGCAAGCTACGCATTGCGACGCAAGCTTCATAGCCACCACTCCCGCGGAAGGCGCGAGGAAAATCGAACTCTAGCCCGGTTGGAAAACAGGGAAGTACACCGGTGCCACTCTTCTTGGGAAGCAAGGAGGTACTTTGAGGATAATAGTTACAGGAGGAGCTGGCTACATTGGTTCCGTCACCGCGAGAATGCTCGCCAAAAGCGGAAACGAAATCCTAATCTTGGATGACCTCTCAAAGGGGCACAGAGAAGCGGTCAAAGGTCTAGACCTCGCCGTCGCTCAGATTGGGGACAAGAACAAAGTGAAACAAGTATGCGGGGAGTTTGCCCCCCAGGCATGTATTCATTTCGCCGCGAAAAGCCTCGTAGCTGAATCGGTCGAAAACCCGCTTGCCTATTTCCAAGCCAACCTCGGAGGGAGCATGAACATCCTCGAGGCACTTCTTGGGGTTGAATGCAAAGTGTTCATATTTTCTTCCACTGCCGCCGTTTACGGAGAGCCGAAAGACGTTCCCTTGACCGAGGATTCGGAGACCAGACCACTAAATCCTTATGGCTCATCAAAGTTGATGTTTGAGCAGGTCCTCGAGCAAACCGCAAGGGCAACCGAGATGAAGTTTGTTTCTCTCAGATATTTCAATGCCGCCGGCGCGGACCTCGAAAACGACCTGGGAGAAGACCACCATCCAGAAACTCATCTCATCCCAAGGGTCATTGCCGTGGCACTTGGAAAAGAGCCATGCGCCAACATCTATGGGACGGATTATCCAACTCCCGACGGCACATGCGTGAGAGACTATATCCACGTCACAGATCTTGCTGCCGCGCACGCGCTTGCGCTCGAACGCCTCGCGAGAGGAGGAGAAAGCGGAATATATAACCTCGGAAACGAAAATGGGCGTTCAGTCAGAGAAGTCGTAGAGGAAGTAAAAAAAGTCAGCGGACGTGATTTCCCCGTAAAAGAGGCACCAAGGCGCCCTGGTGACCCCGCTGTTTTAGTTGCTTCCTCAAAAAGGGCGAAAGCAGAACTCGGATGGGAACCAAAACACGAATCCCTCGAGGATATCGTTAGAAGCGCCTGGGAATGGCACAAGCGACATCCAGATGGCTATCTTACTTGAGCAAGGGCCTCTTCACCTCGATGGCCCTCCCGCTCCTCGAGAATTTCCGCAAACTCTAGATAGTTGTCTGTAACCACGCCATCCACTTCCCAATCCAATAGCTTGATGAAATCGTCTTTCGCGTTGACCGTCCAGACATATACTTCCATGCCAAACTCGTGCGCCGCTTCTACAAACTCTTTATCTATACTAGAGAAATAGGGAAGCAAGACATCCGCGCCAATCTCCTTGGCTTCGGCAAGCCTCTTTTCATCCCTGAGCGATATACGAAAGAGGCGGCCCGTCCTCACGGAAGGAAAATCCTCTTTCAACTTCGCCAGGATGGTTCCGTCAAAGGAAGTAACGAGGGTTTCGCTCTCGATATGATAATCGAGCAACATCTCGCCAATTTCTCTAACTGGCGCGTCCTTTATCTCCAGATCAAATTTCACCCAGCCGGCAAGCTTCTCAAAGACCTCTCGAAGCAAAGGCCTATCGGGAGCGAGCTTCAAGAGTTCTGGATAAGACATCCTCTTTACAAAGCGACCCCGTATCGTCGCGTCATGACAAAGAACGAGCTCCCCGTCCTCGGTTGCGCGCACATCCGTTTCGATAAATCTCACCCCCGACCTTACAGCTTCAACCATGGCGGAAAGGGTGTTATCAATCCCAAAACCTCTTCCTCCTCTGTGAGCCAAGAGCTCCACTTCGGGCCTCCTTGCGAAAAATTCCAAGCGTAGGCTACAGCGTTTTGCCTCCTCTGTCTAACGGAGCGCTTGAGCCTATTTTCAACAGTTGCCTAATAGCGTAGAAGTGTTATGCTTATTTTGTGGAAGGCAAAAGGGGATAAACCCCGTCTATTGGAAAGGGTGAATAAAGTTGCTGGAGAATATCGATCTCGCTCAAAGGATAAAGAACCTAGAAGAAAAACTTCTCCTCATCGTGAATCCCATGAGTAGGAAAGGCTCAGAGATGGCAAGCAAGGTAAAGAGCCTGATTCGCCGCCAGGGAATAGACCTGGAAGAGGCGACAACCGACCTGCCAGACGATATGGGCACGACCGCTGACTTCTGGTCCAAACGGTTTGGAGGGTCGAGGATAAGCATGGTTTTCGGAGGAGATGGGGCAGTGAACCAGGTTATCAACAATCTGATGATTACCCACTCGAATAAGAACGCGGTTCTGGTGCCGATTCCCGCTGGAACCGCCAATGATTTCTGCCGTGCCATCGGTATGGATTCCGTGGAGGCTAGCCTGGAAGCGATGTCTCACCTCGAGACGAGACCAATAGACCTCATAAAAATAGAAATAGGTGGTAAATCGCCAAGTGTGAGATACGTGAGCAACAGCATAAGTTTCGGGCTGGATGGAGGAATCACGCAGAGGTCTCAGAAATACAAAAAATTTGGAGTCCCGGGGTACTGGTATGCTGCCCTGAGCTGGGCATTGCTTTTGCTGTTCAAAGGTATGGATTACTACCGTATGAGAGTCAAGATAGATGATTTCGAATACGAGGGGCAATTACTCGACGCGGTGTTCACAAACATCGAAACCTATGGGCAGAACTTCAAGTGGGCTCCAGGCGCTTCCGTCGACGACGGATTCATACATGTAATCCTTGCAAAGCCAATGGGGGTCGTGAGAGCTGTATTCAATTCCCTGCTCATTTTGAAGGGCCTTCACACCCGACTTTCACGTTTCATAATCATGAAATGCAAAGAAGCGGAAGTGGAACTCTTGGACGACGTTTACGCTCAGGAAGACGGGGAAGCTTTCTTTTATCCCCGCGGCACAAAAGTAAAACTCTCGGTGGAAAAAAATGCCTTGAGTGTCCCGGTCCGCGTTCCTACTCGCTTCAAGACCTCCTAACGAGCGGGATGAACGTTCTCTTCATCTGCGCGCAAAATATGTTTAGAAGCATTGTGGCGGAGTCTTCATTCCGCTTCGTAACAGCTCAAATTCTTGAGGATAAATCATCGGTCCTCAGGTGTAGCTCCTGCGGTTTAAACCAAGAGAAAACATCCCCTGTTTACGAAGAATGTGAGATTGCGCTCAAAGAACTTAACATACCTCAAACCAAATATCTCTCTAAGGGTATATCCGAAAGAAAGCTCGCCGACTCCGACATAGTGCTCACCATGACCCGTGAGCAGCTTTTTCAACTAGAAACTCGCTTCCCTGGGCAAAAAAGCAAGTGCTTCTCTCTGGTGGGAGCAAACGGGGCTATAGAGACCATTCTTATGGAAAACAAAAATAGCATGGAAAGAGAAGAAATCAAAAAGGTGGCGAGGAATCTTCAAAAGAATACGCTCGATAAATACTTGGAAGAAGCGGCGAATCTGCTGTGTTCCACCCCGCGCTCTAAATTTAGACCCCTCCCTGGTGTTGACCTTACAGTGAGCGAGCTAATGGGGCGCTTCTCTTCTTGTTTCCGCCTCACTAGCGGCATTCAGGACCCCATCGGCGGGACTAAAGAAGAGACAATCGAATGCGCGAAAAAAATACACCAGGAGGTAGAGAATTTTATCTATGGAATCCTGGCAATCGCGATTGAGATAGGAGAAGAACTTCCAGCCGCCAGACTGGATGCATCAACTGCAGAATAATCTCTTCCGCTAACCCTGGCTTTGTAGAAGGCGCTCTAGAACAATCCTCATCTGGGCAAGCGCCTTTCCTCTATGGCTTATGGAGTTTTTTTCCTGGAGGGAAAGTTCCGCCATTGTTCTATCGAAACCAGAAGGGAGAAAAACCGGATCGTACCCAAATCCTCCTTTTCCTCTCGGCTCAGTGAGAATCGTCCCCTCACACTCTCCTCTAGCCAAACGCACTTCTTCTCCCGCCATCGCAAGAGCGACAACGCATACAAAGCGAGCTTTCCTATCCTTCAAGGGCACGTCCTTCAGCTCTTTGAGGAGAAGGCGAATGTTAGCTCTGGAGTCGCCTTCTGGCCCAGCATACCTCGAGGAGAAAATGCCCGGTCTTCCCCCCAAGGCATCGACAAGAAGCCCCGAGTCGTCCGCAATTCCAGGCATCCCCAGAAAATCCGCCACGCCCCTTGCCTTGATAACCGCGTTCTCTTCAAAACTCTTTCCGGTCTCGCTAAGGCTGGGCCAAGTTTCGAAATCCTCGAAGGTTTTGAATTCGATGCCAGGAATGAATAGTGCCTCGGTAACCTCTTTTATTTTCCCAGGGTTTCTACTCGCGATGACAATCTGCACTTTTACTCCACGGGAAAACGTCTTCTTGCTCGCGATTGCGATTCGAGCCGGTGCACCAGTTGACTTCTCAACCTAAATCGTTGGTAAATCATTGGTAAATAGACTCTTCTCGTACTCGATGAGACTCTGGATACCGGAAAGTGATAGGTCTAAAAGTCTATCGAGCCCCTCGCGGGTAAGGGGTGTCCCCTCGGAAGTCCCCTGAATTTCTATGATTTCCTCTTTATCGTTCGCGACCACGTTCATATCGACATCCGCATTCGAGTCTTCCTCAAAACAGAGGTCGAGGCAGGCGACTCCACCCACCATCCCCGCGCTAACGGCGGCAAGATAACCGCGTATGGGGTTAGCTTCCAGAACCCCTTCCTCTATCATGGTCTCGAAAGCGTCCCTCAGCGCAACATAGGAGCCGGTGATGGCAGCGGTTCTGGTTCCCCCGTCAGCTTCCACCACATCGCAGTCAACCCTGAAAGTTGCCCCCGGGATGCGCTCTAGGTCAGTAATTGCCCTCAGGGCCCTCCCTATAAGCCGCTGGACCTCCATGCTTCTTCCACGCTGGTAACCAACAACAGCCTCTCTGGGAGTTCTAACAGCGGTAGCCCTGGGGAGCATGGAGTACTCGGCTGTTATCCATCCATTCCCACTTCCTTTAAGAAAATTGGGAACCCCTTCCTCGTAAGAAACCGCGCAGATTACCCTGGTTTTACCAACCTCGATGAGAACGGAACCCTCAGCGTGGGAAAGATACTTTCTCGTTATCTTTACCGGTCTCAACTCCTCCGGCTTTCGCCCATCCGTGCGTATCAAACAAGCACCTCCATTCTCGTTAGTTTGCATCCGCCCTGGAAAAAAACGCCCCTTATCACAGCTCAAATACCATGCCTTCCCTTGCAAGACTCACATCCCCACCGAACTTTTTCTTAGCGTCAGCCAGGGCAATCTCCTCATCAAGAGTTGGCCATGCGTGCGTCAGAAGCAGCCTCCTGGCGCCCACTTTGTTTGCTATCTCGCCTGCCTCCGAGGCAGAGAGGTGTCCCCCTTCCTTCCGAGGATATTGGCTTGTGAAAGTAGCTTCGCAGATAAAAAAATCTACGCCGCGCGCAAGCTCAAAAAGAGAATCACAGACATCCGTATCCCCAGAGTAGCAAACCTTCAAATCCCCAGCCTCAATCCTCATGATATAGGATTCCACCGCGTGATTTCCCGGCATGGCAGTAATCGAAAACCCAGCAAAATCCTCTCTTTTGCCGGCAACGATTTCATGCACCTCCATGCAACTGAAAAATTTCTCCCTGGTCTGCTGTGATATGGGGCTCCCAATAACCTCTACCGCATAAGAGGGCAAAAGTACTGGCAGGGGAGGGAGGGGGGTCATCCAATACTGCCGTGCCGTGAGAAGGCCATATATATCGACATAGTGGTCGTAGTGCGCATGGGTGATGGCGACTCCATCGATTTCGTCAACCTCCACATAGCGGAGGAGGTTCGAAAGCGTGCCCGCCCCGATATCTGCCACCAGGGATTTCCCATCGTGCCTGAAAAGATAGCCGCTGCAAGCGCGCCCAGCTGCCGCATAGCCGCCAGAGCTCCCGAGAACTGTGATTTGTAAACTCAAGGTGCCACCTCCTCCAGACGTAAAGGCTTGTCGAGGTCCACATGGATTACATTACATACCTCTGGCTCAAAAAACATCCTTCCAAGCTGCCCAGACCTTTCTGGGTCGCCAGTGGTGAGGAGGGTTAACTCCCCCTCTCTTTTAGAAGAAGCTCGCCATCCAAGGAGTTCTAACAAGTCCCTGACCGCCATCGCAACCTCATCGGCACTGCTCACCAACTCTATTCCAGGTCCAACAACCTCCTCAATGAGGTCTTCCAGTAAGGGGTAGTGGGTGCACCCAAGAATAAGCGTGTCCATTCCCCAATCTACCATGGGCACCAGATAACCCTTGGCTATTTCGTATATCTGGCTTCCGTGAACTTCCTTCTGCTCGACAAACTCAACAAACTCGGGGCATGCTTGGGAATAAACCTGGACATTCGGATTTCTAAACTTGAGCTCCCTTTCATAAGCGCCACTAGAGATTGTTCCCTCGGTCCCAATCACGCCAATTCGCTCATTTGCGGTCTTCAGGAGTGCGGCTTTTACCCCCGGAGCTATCACCCCCACCACGGGAATTTCATACTTCCCCTGAAGAACGGGAAGCGCGGACGCGGTCGCCGTGTTGCATGCCACAACAATCATCTTGACATCAAAACCCAGGAGATAGTCCGCTATCTCGTCCGTAAACCTCCTGACCTCCTCGAGCTTGCGAGGCCCGTAAGGGCCGCGAGCATCGTCTCCAAGATAGATTATCCGCTCGGGCGGCATCCTTTCCGCAATCGCCCTGACCACGGTCAAGCCTCCCACCCCGCTATCAAATATTCCGATTGGCTTCTCATTCATTGCCATACAGTCAAAACCTCAACTTCCATACTGATACAGGCTTCACATTTTCGCACATTAGCGCAATTACCTCCAACGCA
>JAQURN010000055.1 GCA_028715585.1 Actinomycetota bacterium
CTATAGAGGAGACAACAGCAGGGGGAACCAGGGGTGGGTAACCGCGCCAAGTCTCGCATCCTTCAGCTTCGTTTGTTGTCCCCACAAACACCTCGCCCTCAAAAGTACACATATCCACGAACTTGGTGTTGTTTTCACTCCCAAAACCGTCATCCGCGCCCTTATACCAAAGCGCTTCCACTCCATCGTAAACCATCAGCCTCGCGGCTCCAGCCATCTTTGCCACGGAGGCGAGCAAGAATTCTTTTGTGCCTGTAGTCACCGTCTCGATTGATGAAACCTCTACCTCCTCTTCGCCCTCAAATCCGCCTTCCACCATTGTGTTCATAGTGGTTCCGTCGTAGCTATAGATACAAATGCCATTGGTGGAGTATTCAAACCCTATGATTTCTATAGATGGTATGGATAAATCAATCTCTACTATAAGCTCGTCCACCTCTAGATTGACAGTTCCGACGCAAAGCTTTCCGTCATATCTACACATCCCCTTGATTGCTAGATTCTTGGCATCGGTGATTCCTTCGGTTGCAACCGTCGTCCAGCTACTTCCATCATAGAAATAAAGCTCGCAGCCCTCAGTTGCAATTGTAATTGTGAGTGTAGTAAATCCTGATGTGGTAAATTTAGCGTTTGTGGTTCCAGCGTAGAGCTTCCCCTCGAAAGGCTCTAGCGCGCTTACCGCGATGTTCTCCAGGTTTCCAAATCCACCGCTTGCAACGGACGTTACCGTAGTTCCGTCGTAAGAAAATACACTTCCGCCCTCGCTTGAAATAGTAATCTTAAAGGGAAAGGGGAATAGGGTTATGGTTACCTTTATGTTTTCGACCCCGATGTAGAGCTTGTCATCATGAACAGCCATGGAAGTAACAGCGATGTTATCCGTGTCTCCAAATCCACCAGTTGCGACAGGCGTCCATGTGCTTCCATCGTAAGAATAAAGCTCACAACCCTGGCTGATTGTTCCCGACATCACATTTGTCATATCTATGTTCTTAGTTCCAGCGTAAAGCTTTCCGTCATATGCCGCCATCTTCCCTATTGCCATGTTTTTAGAGTTGCCAAAGCCGGGCTCGCTTGCGCTCACCCAACCATCATCCGTCTTTTTGAAAACCTCACATCCGTTCGTGGCATCCGTTACGCCCGCGTATAGCGACCCGTTGTATTCCACTAGAGAAGACACCTCTGTATTCGCGGCATCGCCAAATCCACCGCCCGCATCCTTCACCCAGTTACCGATAGGCGTGGACGCGCCATTGGCTTCCCGCTGAGGACTTGCAAGTAGCAACGCGGGAACCCCAATCGCAAGAATCATGAAAACTACCAGGAGAAAAACCAAATTCTTCTTCATATCGCTTACCTTCTAAAGGTTACCGCCGAGATGGCAGGTTGCTTTGCTTCCATCCTTTTATATATTATACGACGCTCTACATAATCTCTCACGGGGATTGTGCTGGTCCTCAGCCGTCAAGGGGAGAATTATCCCAACTTCAAGCTAGTCAAAGGCTTTATTTCTAGGAAGAGAGCTTTCTTCGAACCATGTCGGAAACAAGGGAAGGGTTTGCCTTTCCACGCGTTTTCTTCATGACATTGCCAATCAGAAACTTGAGCGCCTGCTCCTTTCCAGAGCGAAAATCATCCACGGCTTTGCTGTTTTCCGCCATCACCTCGTCTATGATTTTCTCGAGTTCCTTCTCATCGGTTATCTGCAAAAGATTTTTCTCTTCTACTATCGACCTTGGACTCTTTCCGGTCTCGAAAACCTCTAAAAGAACTTCCTTTGCCATCTTCGAAGAAATGGTCCTCTCCTCCAAGAGAAGAACGAGCTCCCCAAGCATCTGAGGACTAATCGGAGCTTCCTTAATAGAAATGCCCTTCTCGTTGAGAATCGCCGAAATATCCCCGACCATCCATTTTCCAATCTCCACGGGGGAGGCTTTGGAATCTGCCGACCTCTCGAAAAAATCCGCCATCTCCTCCTCCCCCACGAGAACCATGGCAACATCCTGGGGAAGGCTATACTGAGACTGGAACCTTTCAAGCTTCGCCGCTGGAAGCTCGGGTATCTTTTTCCTTATCTCTTCCACCCAAGTGGGGTCTAGCTCCAGCGGCACGAGGTCAGGCTCTGGAAAATAGCGATAATCAAAGGCTTCTTCTTTAGTCCGCATAGGAATAGCCACTCCGTTAGACTCATCCCAATGCCTAGTCTCCTGAACTATCGTCTTTCCTTCTTGAAGAAGCGAGCGCTGTCTCTCCTCCTCGAAAACCAGCGCCCGATAAAGGGACTTGAAAGAATTCATGTTCTTTACCTCTACCTTGGTCCCAATCCTCTCGTCGGCAGAAATAGAAATGTTCGCATCGCAGCGAAGAGACCCTTCCTCCATCTTGCAATCGCTTATTCCAAGATAGATGATTATCGAGCGAAGCGACTGCAAGAAAACTCTTGCCTCCTCGGGGCTTTTGAGGTGCGGTTCGGTAACGATTTCCGCCAGCGGAATGCCAGCCCTGTTGAAATCCTCCAGGCTGAAATCGGCACCATGAATACGCCCACTCTCCCCCACATGGATACTCTTGCCCGTATCTTCTTCGAGGTGCACCCTGGTGATGCCCACACGCCTGATGTAATCTCCCATGTCTATCTCCAATGAACCTCCGCTGCTCAGGGGAACATCGTATTGGGAAATCTGGTAGTTTTTCGGCATGTCGGGGTAGAAGTAATTCTTCCTGTGAAAAATCGATCTAGGCGCTATTTCGCAGTTCAAAGCCAGTGCAAGCATTATGCCGTAAGCTACCGCCTGGCGATTAGTCACCGGAAGAGAACCAGGATGCCCAAGGCAGCCTGGGCACGTATGCGTATTTGGCTCGCCTCCAAAAAGAGCCGAGCAGCCACAGAACATCTTCGAAGCCGTGGAAAGCTCGACATGTATCTCGAGCCCTATCGTTGTTTCAAACCTCATGAAGGCAACACCTTTTCCGCTGTCTTTTCCTCGAATCCGATTGCGCCCTCCATAGCATAAGCGACATCGAGAACTTTTAATTCTCCAAGGGGTGGACCCATAATCTGGAACCCTACTGGAAGCCCATCAGAAAGCCCACAAGGTATACTTATCGCGGGTATTCCAGCAAGATTCACGGGTATTGTGCACATGTCAGCCATATACATCTTCAAAGGGTCAACCAATTTCTCCCCCAACTGAAAGGCAGTGGTGGGGGAAGTCGGGGACACAAGGAGATCGCACTTCTCCCAGGCGCTGGAAAAATCCTCCGCTATGAGAGTTCGAATCATTTGAGCCTTGGAATAATATTGGTCATAATGTCCAGCGGAAAGCACATAAGTCCCAAGCATGATGCGCCTTTTCACTTCCATCCCAAATCCCTCGGCGCGGGTTTTAGCGTACATTTCCCATACATCTTCAACTGGCTCATCGGTTCTGAATCCATAGCGGACCCCATCGTAGCGAGCAAGATTGCTGGACGCTTCGGCGGAAGCGATTATAGAGTACACAGAAAGAGCGTATTTGAGACTTGGGAGAGAAACTTCCTCGACACAAGCCCCCAGCCCCTCTAGCAAATCGAGCGACCTGTTGAATAAATCGAGCACCCCCGCCTCTATACTCTCACCCGCCAGTTCTTTCACCACTCCCACCTTTACCCCTTTGACATTCCCCCCGAGCATCCCAGAGTAGCCAGGAATTTCAACCTGTATGGAGGTGCCATCAAGAGAGTCATGCCCAGCAATGACTCCAAGCATCGCAGCACAATCCTTCACATTTCTCGCCATTGGTCCAACCTGGTCAAGAGAAGAGGCAAAAGCAGTAAGTCCATATCTGGAAACCAAACCATATGTAGGCTTCATTCCAACTATTCCGCAAAAGGAAGCAGGCTGCCTGATGCTCCCCCCAGTATCGGAACCAATAGCCCATGGGACCTCGTACGAGGCTACCGCTGCGGCAGAACCACCACTTGAACCGCCTGGCACCCTGCTCGTGTCCCATGGGTTCATTGTAGGGCCAAAGTAGGAGGTCTCAGTCGACGACCCTGCAGCAAACTCATCCATGTTGGTCTTACCGAGAAGGACAACCCCCGCATCCTTGACCTTCTTCACCACAGTAGCGTCATAGACTGGGACGAAATTCTCGAGCATCTTGGACCCACAGGTAGTGAGAAGCTCCTTCGTCGAAAGGTCATCCTTTACGGCAACAGGAACCCCCGCAAAAGGCGTGTTCTCGCCATCTTTTTGAAACCTGGCTTCCATCCTGGAAACTTCTTCAAAAGCAAAATCTGGAAAAAGGTTTATGAATGCGTGAAGTCGCGGCTCCGCTTCTTCTATTCGCTCGAGGAACGCAGAGGTTACCTCTTCCGCGGAAAGCTCCCCAGTGGCAATCAGCTTAGCGAGTTCCAGCGCACTTTTTCTTATCAGCTTATTTTTAAAATCCATGCTAGATAATCCTCGGCACCTTGAACACTCCCTCGTAAACATGCGGAGCATTCTTCATTACTTCTTCAATGGAAAGTGAAGGTTTTACTTCATCCTCTCGCAAAACATTCACAAGGTTGGTGATATAGCTCGTGGGCTTCACATTAGAAGTATCAACCTCAGAAATTACATCAGCACAGTCTAAAACCTCAGATAATTGCTTGGCAAACACTTTTTTCTCTTCGTCGGACAAAAAAAACGCTGAGAGTTTAGCAATATGCTCCACTTCCTCTTCACTTATCGCCACGGTTACCTCCTCCCTATTATCGCCTTAAATTCATCCTCGTCGATGATTTTTATACCTAACTCCCTCGCCTTCGCCAGCTTAGTGCCGCCAGGGTCTTTGCCTGCAACCACGTAATCCGTTCTGCTACTCACGGAGTTGCTTGCTTTCCCGCCGAGACTTTCTACAATTTCGCTAGCCTCCTCACGAGTAAAATCCTCTAAAGCGCCAGTGAAAACGAAAGTCTTTCCTTTCAAGGGGACATTCTTTTCTTCCAACATCTTCTCGGAGGTCCTGACGCCAGCTTTCTTTAGTTTCTCTATCACTTTCAAATTTTCTTCCTGGTGAAAGAAAGAATATATACTCTCGGCGACCTTCGGTCCAACGCCCTCTATCTCTAATAGATCTTCCTCTCGAGCCTCAATCAAGTCATCAATCGAATGGAAGTTGGCGGCAATCACCCTTGCCATGTGGCTACCAACATGCCTTATTCCAAGCCCAAAGAGAAGCTTGTGAAGGGGCCTGTCCTTTGCCGCCTCTATCGCAGCCATGAGATTTTGAACTGATTTTTCCTTGAAGCCAGGAAGCTCATAGAGGTGACGGGGCTCGAGATAAAAAATATCAGCAACATCATTGATAAAGCCTCGATCCAAGAGCTCTCTGACCGTGACTTCCCCCATTCCGTCTATATCCATCGCCCCACGGCTGGCAAAATGTATGATTCTCTCAAAGGTCTGTGCCGGGCAAGCTATGTTAGTGCATCTCGTTGCCACCTCGTCTTCCTCGCGGACTACTTCCGCGCCACAAACAGGACACTTCTTTGGCATAGTGAACGGTCTTTCATCGCCCTTCCTGGCATCGGTTATTACCTTGACAATCTCGGGAATCACGTCGCCCGCCTTGTGCACCAGAACTACATCGCCAATTCTCACATCCTTGCGCTTCACCTCGTCCTCATTGTGAAGGGTGGCATGGGTAATGGTGGAACCAGCGACAACAACCGGCTCTAAAACCGCAACCGGCGTAAGCGTTCCCGTTCTTCCCACTCCAACCTTAATGTCCACTACCCGAGTGGTCTTTTCCTCGGGCGGGAACTTGTATGCAATCGCCCACCGCGGGCTCTTACTGGTTTCTCCGAGCGCCCTCTGATAGGTAACCTCATTGACCTTCACTACAACGCCATCTATCTCATAAGGCAGCGAGGACCTGTCTTTCTGCCACCTTTTACAATACTCACTGGCTTCAGCAATGCCGCGGACAACCTTGCTGTTGGGATTCGTCTTGAAGCCAGCTTTCCCAAGGGTTTGAAGTATCTCCCAGTGAGTAGGCGGAATTTCTGCCGTGGAATAAAGAATTCCAAAGACAAACAGAGAAAGATTTCTCTTTGCCGTCACCGCAGGAACAAGTTGCCTTAGCGAGCCAGCAGCCGCGTTCCTGGGATTTGCGAAAGGAGGGCTTCCCTCCTCGAGCCTCTCACGATTCAGACGTTCGAAGGAATCCTTGGGCATATACACCTCGCCAACTACTTCCATGACCTCTGGTGGCTCCTCGAGCATGAGCTTCAGCGGAACCGTTGGAATCGTCCTCAGGTTGGGCGTTATGTCCTCGCCGACTTCTCCGTCGCCCCGGGTAGCACCCACTGTAAATATGCCATTTTCGTAGGTGAGAGCAACAGCCGCCCCGTCCATCTTTAACTCGCAAACGTAATCGATTTCATCAACCCCAAGACCCAAAGACTTGGCGACTCTTTTTCCGAAAGCCTCGAGCTCCCCTTCCCCAAACGCGTCGCCGAGACTGAGCATCTTAGCTCTGTGCCTAACTGGCTTGAAGCCCTCCGCAGGCGGAGGGCCCACCCTTTGCGTAGGAGAGTCAGGGGTTACAAGCTCGGGATATTTCTCCTCCAGTTCAAGGAGCTCTCGGAAAAGTTCGTCATACTCGGCATCACTAATGACCGGGTCATCCAAGACGTAGTAGCGATAAACGTGGTAGTTGAGTTCATCCTTTAGTTTTTTTGCTCGACTCTCTATCTCTTGCGGGACTTGTTTTCCCATATCTCAAGCCACTTCTTCCAAGCGTTCAAAAGGATTCGCAGGCGTTTCTATGATATCAAACCACAAAACTACCCAAGGAGTTAGAAAATCCAAAAACGCGAGGGGAAAGATTGATGAAAGGGGCGTCATAGGGTTTTTGCGTTTCCTACAGGCCAGAACACGAATAAGGCTTTTCCTTTAATCTTGCTCAAAGGTATAGGTCCAAATGTTCGGGAATCGTAGGAGTGGTCCTCGTTATCGCCCATCACAAACACATGGTCGGAAGGAATCAGAAATGTTTTTTCTTCCGGAGCCGATGGGACCGCGCTCAAGAAAACATCCCTGTCATTCACTATAATCCTTCCGTTCTTTACCGTTATCTTGTCTCCAGATATAGCGATAACTCTCTTTATCAGCATCTCGTCAATCCCTTTAACCCCCTCGAGAATCACCACGTCGCCACGGTCGGGGGTCATGCCTTTTCGGTAAGGAACCACTATCAACCTATCGCCATCCTCCAGAGTTGGGAGCATTGAGTATCCCCGCACCACGTAAGGATGCCCAATAAAAACCAGAAAAAGGAGAAGCGCAACAAGGCAAACAAGCAGCACGAAGAAGACGATATTCCACCAGGTCAGGTGGAACCTAGAGGGTGAGCTGCCCTGGGCTTGAAAAAACTCGGGGTTGCCCTGCGGGGTATAGCCATCTCGACGATAAGAGTTGCTGTAAGTTTCCCCTCGCTTCACCTTTTCTACCTTGTCATTTTTACAAACCGAATATCTTTTCCCTTTGAAATAAATGATAGCACCAAAGGACGACATCCACAGAAGGGTGCGGAAGTTTGGCAGTTCCCTCTCTCAGTCTCCAAATCCCAATAGCTCGATTTTTCCCCATATCCCAACCGAGCCGCTTATCGATACAAGGATTCCTTCTACCTCCTTTCTCTTGGAGGCAAGCTCCAAAACCATGCCGATGTCCTCGGCTGAGCGAACCATATTTCCAAAATAAGTCGCGGCAGCGTCTGCCATGGTGGAAGATGCGGCAAGCACACTAACCGCGTCCGCGAGGCCTAAGGAAGTCGAGGGGCCCACCCAAGCGC
>JAQURN010000056.1 GCA_028715585.1 Actinomycetota bacterium
ATTTCGGAGGGGTTTCCTCTGATGTAGCGGATTCCCTCTCTTCTTACCCTGTCGTAGAATTCCTCGAAGCCTTTGCCAAAGGCACGCACGTCCATGTAAAAAACGGTCACTTCAGCGTCTGGGAGTTTGTCTTTGAGCAGATGAGCCTGCTTCGCGAGATACATGCAGCAGACTCTCGAGCAGTATTGATTTCCTACCGATTCATCCCTTGACCCGACACAATGAATGAATGCCACCTTCTTTGGCTCGAACCCACCCTCTCCTTTTTTGTCTCTCCCTATTATTACCTTCCCGCCTGTTGGTCCTGAGGCGGAAACTAGCCGTTCGAACTCTAGCCCAGTCATCACGTTCACGTTTTCCGAGTAGCCGAATTCTGGCTTTCGACTCGGGTCGAAAGTGTCATATCCGGTGGCTACGATGATTGCTCCTATTTCTACTTCAATAGTCTCATCTTCGAGGTCGAAGTTGACCGCTCCAGCTTCGCAGGCTTCCACGCATGGTGGGGTTCCCTTGCCGCACTTGCCCCTTGTCAGCATGAGACATTGGGTTGGATCTACCGTGTAAACCGCGGGGACTGCCTGCGGGAACGGGATATAGATAGCTCCTCTGTTTCCTACTCCCTGATCGAACTCGGATGGGATACGGTTTGCCAGACGGCAATTTTCAGCGCATGTCCCGCAGCCGGTGCATTTGGACGGATCGACATAGCGACTCTTTTTCTTTATCTTTGCCTTGAAGTTCCCCACATATCCCTCGATTCCCTCGACCTCGGAGTAGGTTAGGAGTTCGATGTTAGGGTGGTTAGCTACGTCAACCATCTTCGGGGTGAGAATGCACGCCGAGCAGTCGAGAGTGGGGAACGTCTTGTCCAACTGAGCCATGTGTCCGCCTACCGAGGGGCTCTTATCAACAAGATAAACCTTGAAGCCAGCGTCGGCGATGTCTAGGGCTGCCTGTATTCCGGCGATTCCCGCCCCGATTATGAGGCATGAAGGAGTGACGTCTACTTCCCTCTCTTCCAATGCCTCTAGAAGGAGAACTTTCGCGACGGCAGCTTCTACTAACTTCTTTGCCTTCTGGGTAGCGGCTTCTCGGTCCTCATGCACCCAGGAACACTGCTCACGGATGTTTGCCATCTCCAAAAAATAAGGATTCAAGCCCGCATCCTTGAGGGTATTCCTAAAAGTTGGCTCGTGCATCCTGGGAGAGCATGAAGCAATTACCACCCGATTGAGCTCTAGCTCCTTGATATCTTTTCGGACCATTCCCTGTCCCGGGTCAGAGCACATATAGGAGTAATCTCTCGCGATTACTACGCCAGGGAGCTTGGATATATACTCCACTACCGCGGATACGTCTACCACGGATGCTATATTTATCCCGCAGTGGCAAATGTAAACTCCTATTCTGGGTTTGACGTCATTCATCAGAAAGCATCCCCCTGGATGTTTATCACTTTACCTCCTTCAACTTTTCGGTTAGGGCTGGGACGACCTTGAAGAGGTCGTCAACAATTCCGTAATCAGCGTACTGAAAGATTGGAGCATTTGGGTCTTTGTTGATTGCCACGACCACGTCGGCTCCTTTTATTCCGGTTACGTGCTGGAATGCGCCGCTTATCCCAACGGCCAGATAGAGCTTGGGCTTGACCGTCTTTCCCGATATGCCAACTTGCCTGTCGGTGGGGAGCCAGCCCGCGTCGACTGCCGCCCTGCTTCCGGAGAGGTCAGCCCCGAGGACTTTTGCCAACTCCTCCATTAGGGGTACATTTTTCTCTTCCTTTATACCCCTTCCAACAGATACCAACTTTTCTGACTGCGTTATGTCCACCTCTCCAACGGCGGCTTCCACATACTCCAGGAAACGACGCCCGCCAGCTTCTCCCTTGAGTGGATTCTCTACCTTCTGAACCTCTCCGGATTTTGTGGCTTCTCCCGCGGGAACAGCCGCTTCCCTTACGGTAACGAGATATACGTCAGAGTCCTTGAACTCTATGCGTCCGTTTATCTTCCCGCCGTAATACTGCCTAGTTGCCGCTGGCTTCTCGCCCTCGAGTGACATCTCTATAATTTCTGTAGTGAAAGGCGCATCGAGCTCTACAGCCAGGGCAGGGGCGACATCTACTCCCTGGGTCGTGTGCGCAATGAGGACGAGGTGCGGTTTCTGCTCTTCTATGAGCTGCGCGAGCGCGGGCACATATGCCATGGCATTGAAGTTCTCGAAAATTGGGTCATCCACGTAGAGCACTCTATCCGCGTATTGCGCGCACTTCTGGGCAAACTCATCCACTCCGCTGCCAAGGAGCACGGCTGTGACTTTTCCGCCAGACTGCTCGGCGAGCTGACCAGCTAGAGTCATCATCTCCAGCGTTACCTCTCTAAGTTCCCCTTGCCTGTGTTCCGCGAGTACAAATATATCGTGCATTTATACCAGCCCCTTTTCCTTCAATATCTCCGCTAGCTTCGCCGAGGTCTCGGAGGCATCTCCCTCGAGAATCTCGGCAAGTTCACCAACTTCTGGGACGGAGTATTGTGCCATCACTGCTTTGGAACCAGCTTCGCCGACCTCTTCTTCGGAAAGGCCGGTGGCAGCAAGGTCCATAACCTTTATCTCTTTCCTGGATGCTTCCCTTATACCCTTGAATGAAGCATATCTGGGTTCATTGATGCCTGTTTGGATGGTGAGCAGGCACGGCATATCTACCTCGTTCATCTCCATCAGGCCGCCTTCCAGCTCCCTTCCGATTTTCATCTTGTTGTCTCCGATTACCTCCACGCTTTTGACCATCGCGGCGTGGGGAAGACCTAGCATTTTTGCCAATGCTACTCCTATGGCAGTGTAGCCATCGTCCGATGCCATACACCCTGTAAGGACGAGGTCGTAGTCCAGCCCATCTAGTGCCGTCTTGAGAATTTTGGCGGTGGTTATGGGGTCGGAATAGCTGAACTTCTCGTCGTCGAGCCTTATTGCGGAATCAGCGCCTTTTGCGAGTGCCATCCTGATTACCTGGTTTGCGCTCTCGCGACCCAGGCAGACAAGTGTTATCTCACCCCCGTGCTTTTCCTTCAGCCTCACCGCCTCTTCCACCGCGTAGTTGTCGGCGTCGTTTATCACGAAGCTCAGTTTGCTCTCGTCTATCCCCCGGCCGGTCGAATCTATGATGACTTCTGTTTCTGGGTCGGAGGTGTCGGGCACCTGTTTGACTAAAACCACGATGTTCATTTGAATCACCTCACTTGTTTCTCTGTTTTTTCGAGTTGAGGAAAGACGGCTGGCAGCGTTTAGAGTATTTCGCCAAGCAGCTCGAGTATGTCTGCCACCCTCATTTCCTCTTCAAATCCTTTCACCTTCATCGCGTCTTCGAGAGTGAGAAGGCAAAATGGGCACGCCACAGCGACGATGTTTGCCCCCATCTGCTTTGCGTCGGACATCCTTACCTCGGCAAGCCGTTCCTGTTTCGATTCTGATTCCACCCACATCTTGCCGCCGCCGCCCTCACAGCATAAGCTACGCTCACGGGACCGTCTAAACTCAAGTAACTCCAGGCCCGGAATTTGCCCCAAGATGTAGCGCGGTTCATCGAAGACGTTGTTTTTCTTTCCAAGATAGCAGGGGTCGTGATAAACAACTTTCCCCTCCAATTCTCCGGAAGGCACAAGCTTTTTATCTTCTATGAGTTCGGCTACGAGCTGGCTGTAGTGCATCACAGGTTTTGTGATGAGGTCGCTATATTCATTCTTGAATGTGTTGTAGCAGTGGGGGGAGATGCAAACGAGCCTGTCGAAATCATAACTGCCGAAGAGTTCTGTGTTATCCTCGACCAGCATCTCGAAGAGCCCTTCTTCGCCGAGCCTTCTTACCTCGCTCCCGCAGTCGGATTCAGCTTCCCCGATGAAGCCATAGTCCACGCCAGCTTTCTCTAAAACTCTCACTAGATTCTTTGCAAGGGGTATTATCCTGGGATCGTAACAAGCTGTGCAGCAGATGTGAACCAAAACATCTACCTTCTCGCCTGGGTTGGCAATTTTGACTTTCTCCACCCCTTCGATATCCTGCATCCAATCGCAGCGCTTTGCCCTGGGTTTCCCCCAGGGGTTCCCGTTGTTGAAGATGCTCTCGAGGGCATCTCTTACCGTTGGCTGGACGTTTCCCTCTTCTACTTCGAAGCTCCTGAGTCCAAGCAAAACCTCGAAAGGGTCAAGGCCTTTCGGACAACGAATCGCGCATGTGTTGCAGGTGGTGCAATCCCATATTTCTGGTTTTTTGGAAAGCTCCTCCAGGTGGTCTTGGAGGCAGTCATAGACGAAGCGCCTGATGTTCAAGTCGCTTCTTGTGGTGACTGGACAACCCCCTGTGCACTTTCCACACTGAATACAGCCAAGGAGGTCGTATTTCTCGACAAAAGAAACCTCTTCCGGTGTCATCTTTTGCTCCAGTTTTTGTGTCTCTACATACATTGGTGCACCTCTTGGGTGCACCGCCGCTCGAGTCCGATTAAAAACGAGAGAATTCTAAACATAAAAGCGAGCGAATGGCAAATGACAAAAAATTTTTCCGGGGATTTTCCCCTCACCTTCTATGGCGAAAGGCTTGCTTTAGGTCATGGGGACAATTAAAAGTTATAAGCTTCCACGAAGATAGTAACCGTGCTTCCCTCCGGTACGTTGGCGCCAGGCTGCGGATTTTGGCCTTGGACTTTGTTTTTTTCTGAAGGAATCTTGACTTCCGTCGTTTGCTCCTCCACCGTAAATCCTTTCCCTTCGAGTATTGACCTCGCTTCGCTAGCGTCTTTGCCTACCACGCTGGGGACGGTGACCATTTTCGTCTCTATTGCGACCACGATGGTAACGCTTGTGCCTTTTGGCACCCTTTCTCCAGCGGCGGGCGTTTGGCTCAATACTTTCCCAATTTTTTCTGTAGAAGCTTGTTCTTCTTTCTGAACGCTCAAGCCCGCCTTTTCAAGTTGCTTCGTGGCGGCCTCTACGTCTATTCCTACCACGTCGGGGACGGTAACTATTTCTTGCCCCTTGCTGATAGCTATGTTGACCTTGGTTCCCTTTGGTACCTTCTCTCCCGCCGATGGAGATTGAGAGGCAATCTTCCCTTTTTCAACGGAGTCATGGAATGTTTCGGTAACCGTTCCCAACTCCAGGTCATATTTTTTGAGGACCCCGGCTGCCTCCGATGATGAAAGACCAACCAGGTTGGGTACCGCAACCTCTTCCGGACCCGCGTTTACGACGACTTTTACCGTTCCATTCTTTGAGATTCTCTTCCCTGCTGAGGGTTCCTGGCTGATGATTACATCCTTTGCCTTTTCGGGATCCCTAACGGTTTTTATTACCTTAATTTTGAGCCCTTTCTGTTCGAGGATTTTTTCTGCCTCGACCAGTTTTTTCCCAACCAGGTTTGGAACGGCTATCTTGCCGGCTCCAAGGGCAGCCCAGACTCCGATGCCGCAAGCCAAGGCAATTATTACGCCCAATACAACCCATGCCCAGGTGTTTGAACGCCTCTTCGCGACTGATGGAGCTGGTGAAAGTGGGAAAGCTTCGGTTGGGGAGACATCTTCCGCTTGAAGAACGGGGGTTGCATATACTGGGGCGCCCTCCAGACAACGCTCGAGGTCGGCTTGCATCTCCGGCGCGCTTTGATACCTGTTGTCGGGGTTTTTAGCGAGAGCCTTCATTACCACTGCTTCTAGCTCCGGGGGAATGTCGGGATTCAACATAGATGGCGGAAGGGGATCTTCCCTCACGTGTTTGTAGGCAATCGCAACCGGGGTTTCGCCATCAAATGGAACTCTGCCGGTAAGCATTTCATAGAGCACTATGCCCAGCGAATAGAGGTCAGATCTTGGATCGGCGCTTTGCCCTTGAGCCTGCTCCGGGCTTATATATTGTGCCGTGCCCATTATGGTGCCTGTCTGGGTCATGGCTGAATCGCCGACAGCTCTTGCAATGCCGAAGTCGGTGACTTTTATCTGGTTGCTTCTTGTTACCGTTACATTCTGCGGTTTTATGTCGCGGTGGACTATCCCTTGTTTGTGCGCGGCTTCGAGAGCGGAACAGATGGCAATGGCTATTTCTATTGCCCTCTCGGGAAGAAGGGGGCCGTTTTCGATGATTATGTCCTTGAGTGTCTTTCCCTGTATGTATTCCATGACCAGAAAAGAGGTGTCCCCCTCGATTCCCCAGTCATACACGCTTACCACGTTGGGATGATTTAAGTTAGCGGCGGCTTGAGCCTCTCTCTTGAAGCGTTCTACGAATACAGGGTCTTTCGCGTATTGGGGGTGGAGTATCTTTACCGCGACTGTTCTTCCCAGAAGATTATCGGTAGCGCGATAGACATCTGCCATTCCTCCCGCTCCGATTAGGTCTCCTAGCACGTAGCGGCCATTTATAATTTCACCAGACATATATTCTTACCCGTTTTCTAAAAAGCCATTTTCCTTATTGGAAAAATTATATATCAAAGTCCGAAAAGCCTTTGTATTTGCGAAATTCAAACGAGGCATTTAAGCTTCGCCATCGACTTTGAAAAAGGCTTCAGCGGGGCTCCCGCAAACCGGGCACTTCTCAGGTACCCGCCCATCGGAGACGAAACCGCAGACTTTGCATACGTAATAGGTTGGTTCTTCTTCCGCGAGGAGGTGTTCGAGTGCTTTTTCATAAAGCGAGGCATGTATTTTCTCTACATCTCTTGCCCACCTGAACAGTTTGGATGCCTCGCTTTCCCCTTCCTCCTCGGCTTGGGAAATGAACTTCCCATAATTGACCTGGGCGACTTTTACTTCCTTTGCTAATGATTCTTGGAGATTGGTTTCTGTGTCTTTTACGATTCCAAGGAGTCTCAAGTTGTTTCGGGCGTGTATTGCCTCCGACCTTGCAACCGCGTGGAACAGTTTTGCGATTGATCCGTAACCCTCCTCTTCCGCTTTCTCAGCAAATACCTCCAGTCTTACGGAAGCTTTTGACTCCCCGACATAGCCTTCGTATAGATTGTCCTTGGTTTTTTCCTCCATGCCTACCTGCCGCCTTTCGCTTTTTACCCTTGAGAATTCCTAGGGTGATGGAGAGATGCTTCAATTGGTTTTTTCCATGAGGCGCGCGAGCATCCTTGGTTCCAATACTACTATGTGTTTGTTTTTTGTGGTTATGACGCCCTGCTTTTTCAATCGGCTCATGACGCGTGAGACCGTTTCTTCTGTGCTTCCGATGAGTGCCGATATGTCCCTATTGGTAAGGGGAGGGTCAATTTTTTCCGGGCAATCTGGGTTCAAGCTCCCTTTGAGCGCCGATTTGAGCAAAACGCAGATTACCCTGTTACGGACGGTTTCGCCGGCGATACAGCGTGATTTGATATAGGAAGCACAAAGCCTCTTTCCCATGACTTCGAGCATGTGAGCGGAAATGGAAGGCTCACGGCTCATTACCTCGAGAAAATCCTCTTTTGATATCTTCCAGAGCACCGCGTTTTTTCGGACCGCCGCGGAAAACGGATGGGGTTCGTTGCCAAAGACGGCTTCTTCGCCGACCATTTCGCCAGGGAATATGAAGTGGAATATGTACACCTTGCCATCAGGATGGATGGCGCTTGCTTCGATAACACCCGATTCGACGAGAAAGAGGTGTGAGGATTGGTCACCTTCGAAGAAAAGGTACTGGCCACTAGCAAGGGATATCTTCGAGAAAGCTGCCGCGAGTTCTTCGCGAGCTTCTGAGCTTGCGATTGACAGGAAGCTCTCCAGGTGTTCTCTTTCGTTCATCGCC
>JAQURN010000057.1 GCA_028715585.1 Actinomycetota bacterium
TTTTTAGAGCCTCTATCCACTCGATATGGTGCTCTTCGGTCATCGGGTGCGGCACACTTCCAACCTTTATCTTTATTCCGCCTTCCACCTCTTCGACGACAGGAACATGCTTTTCGAGCGCCGCGTCAACGGTGTTCTCCTCGAGCAGTTTCATGGGCTGCCCGCAGCACACAAGCTTCCCCTTTCTTCCCCGGTAAACGATTACGATGTTCCCGCAAATCTCGCATTCGTAAACTTCCATTCTTCCTGGCATCTTCGCCTCCTTCGATAGACAAACGCCAAAAACTTACCTACCAGTTCTCCGCCAAAAGCTCGAAATAAGCCTGGGGATGGTTACATGCAGGGCAAGCTTGAGGGGCTTCGGTCCCCACGTGTAGGTAGCCGCAGTTCCGACAACGCCATACCACCACTTTGTCCTTTTTGAAAACCGTCCCAGCCTCGATGTTAGCCAGAAGACCTAGATATCTCTTCTCGTGTTGCTTCTCGGCTACGGCAATGGACTCGAATACATTGGCGATTTTGTCGAACCCTTCTTCGGCTGCCACCTTCGCGAATCCAGGATACATCTCGGTCCATTCATAGTTCTCTCCTGCCGCGGCAGCTTTCAAATTCTCAGCGGTGCTTCCAATCACGCCAGCGGGATAGGAAGCCTTTATCTCGACTTCTCCTCCCTCGAGAAACTTGAAGAGGCGCTTCGCGTGTTCTTTCTCTTGACTGGCGGTTTCCTCGAAGATGTCGCAGATTTGCATGAAGCCATCTTTTCTAGCCTGGCTCGCAAAATAGGTGTAACGATTCCTCGCCTGCGATTCCCCCGCAAAAGCCGTCAAAAGGTTTACCTCAGTCTTTGTCCCCTTGATTTCCGCCATAGTGAACCTCCTTTGACTCGTATTGAAGCCTTCCCACTATGTATGTTTTTAGCATACCCTTCTAGGGATTGCATTGTCATCGGTCAATGTTTTGGAAAAGTTCCCGAAAGCCCCTGTCGCCACGCACAGCCATTCGGTTAACCGCAAAATCATATCTGAGGGGATCGGCAGGTGATATTTCGCGGAAAAAATCGGTAATCTCGAGGGCGGTCTGCATGTTCGCGCTTCTTCTTTCGGTAAGCCCAAGAAGAAGTCCAAAACGGTGCAGGTGAACATCGAGTGGGACGATGAGCATCGAGGGGGAGACCGCCTCCCAGCCCCCTGGGTCCACTTCGTCCCCTCTCACCATCCATCTAAGAAACAGATTAAGCCTTTTCATAGCGCTGTTGCCGCGCGGATTAGGCAGCAGATTGGGGCATGGCAAAGCCGCGTGCCCATGAAGCTCGGAGGTAAAACCCTCGAGCGCCTTCGAGGCGCTCTTCTCACCAGGTTTGAGAAAAGAGGCAAAAACGTCCTCGAGCGATCCTCCATCACCTATTAGACTCTTCACCGCGGAAAGCAAACCAGCAAGCTGGTCGCCATCGGCAAAGCGGTAGGAGAAATTGGAAAAATCCTTCCTAATTTCGCCCAGCTTCCTGCTCCCGAGGTAGCCCCTTGGAGAACGCCCCATTTTCGAAAGAACCTTCTCGACCGCGCAGATAATACATTCAACACGCCCGAAGGCGAGCGAAGAGGAGATAAGAGCTACAAGCTCTCTATCGAGGGGGTCGCTGTAACGATAGAGAAACTCAATCGGGTCGGGGTGGACCAGTTCCCTTCGGTTGTACTTCGCATAAAGCTCTTCAAGCGCCTGGCGATATCCCCCGACTGGAAAGATGAGAAGCCTCCCTACAAACCTCCGCTGCTCAAAAACCATATATATTGCAAAATAGTGGAAAGGCTAGAGAATAGACAGCAAGCCTACCTACCAAAACCATTGACGGGTTAAGATTCCTCCATGTAGTCGCGCAGCTTACCGCTCTTGGAAGGATGTCTCAGCTTGGAAAGGGTTTTCGACTCTATCTGTCTTATTCTCTCGCGGGTTACACCAAAGACCTGCCCCACTTCCTCCAGGGTTCTGGGGTGCCCGTCCAAAAGCCCAAAACGAAGCTGTATGACCCTCTTCTCCCGGAGGGTCATATCATCCAAGACCTCTTCGAGCTGTTCTCGGAGCAAGTTGAAGGCGGCAGCATCCATAGGAACCACCGCGGTGGAATCCTCGACGAAGTCACCTAAATGGCTATCATCCTCCTCGCCAATAGATGCCTCGAGGGAGACCGGCACCTGGCTCACTTTTAGAATCTCTCTTACTTTGCTTGGGGATACTTCCATCTCTTCGGCAATCTCTTCCGGGGTAGGTTCTCTTCCGAGGTCTTGAAGAAGCTGCCTTTGCACTCGCACCAGTTTGTTTATTGTCTCCACCATATGAACGGGTATTCGGATGGTGCGGGCTTGGTCGGCAATGGCGCGGGTTATCGCCTGCCTTATCCACCAGGTCGCGTAGGTGCTGAATTTATAGCCCTTGCTGTAATCGAACTTCTCCACGGCTCTAATCAAACCGAGATTTCCCTCTTGGATGAGATCGAGGAAAAGCATGCCCCTTCCCACATACCTCTTGGCGATGCTCACTACCAGCCTCAAGTTAGCCTCGACAAGCTTTCTCTTCGCGTTCAAGCCATCTGCCGCTATCTCTTCGAGCTGCCTCCTAGTGCTTTCGTCAAAATCGGGGGCCTCTGGTGAAGAGAGGCGCTCCGAGGCATTCAAGCCTGCCTCGATACGCTTGGCAAGGTCAACTTCCTCCTGGGCGGTAAGAAGCGGAACTTTCCCTATTTCTTTGAGGTACATGCGCACTGGGTCGTTTGTGACAGGCTGAACCGTAAGGTCTAAATTCCCGGCTTTGCCTGAATCGGTTTCTTTTTCGTCCTCTCCCTCGATTTCGTCAACCACCTCGTCGGTTACATCTATGCCGCTCTCCGCGAGCAGCCCGAAAACATGGCTTGCGTCTTCGGGGGTAAGATCGATGTCCTTGAGGTGTTCCAATATCTCGTCAGTAGTAAGAAAGCCTTTCTCCTTCCCGCTCGCCACGAGATCTTGGACTTCCTCTATTTCAAATTCCTTCCAGCTCTCATCTGCCATCTTGAAAACCTCTCCTGAAGGGGAAAACCCTCCTTGCTCTTTCAACTGTGGTCATAAGGAAACTCTTCTTTCATGATTCTTCCTATCTCGAAGAGCTCGTTACACAATGCTTCGTACTTTTTAGGTTCTATCTTTTTGTTCACTCTCCTCACTTCAAGCTCCAGCTTGGCTTTTTGCCTTTTGAAAAAGAGATAACGGAGTCTTTCAAATACTTCTTCACCTCCCGTGCCGCGCTGGGGAGCAGGCTCAATCAGAAGAGAAGAAACCTTTGCGCGAAGATTCTTATCTTCTATCCTTTCAACCATCGAGCTTATCAAGGAATCATATCGAGTTCTTATCTTCTTTTCGTCGTCTATCGGTAATTCCTTCAACATCCCAAGAATTTTTCTATTTTCTTCGCTCGTAAAGAAATCCTCATCGAGAAAGAGATGGTCGAGAAGCGCTTGGGGATTTGCGAGGAGAACTCTTAGCGCCTCATTTTCAACCTTTTCCGACATGAGAACTGGAGGAAGGGCATTCTCACCCTTTCGTACATCTCTTCCGCTGGACGTTTTTGCCTCCCTCAAGAAAACCTCTATCGTCTCGGTGGGAAGATCGAGGATTCCACCAAGCTTGCAGGTGAGTTCATCCCGGAGCTGCCTGAACTCTTCCCCCGACACTCTCGCGAATATTGGAAGGCAAGCCATCATTGCGCGACGACGACCTATCGAGTTGGAGATATCATGTTCTTCAAGCGTTTTTTCTAGCGCAAAGTCAAGTAAGGAGATGGCGTTTTCTACCAGTTTGGCGATTTCCGCCGGCCCAACTTTCTGAACGAGGCTGGCGGGGTCCTCACCGGGAGGCATCCGAACCACAAATATGTCCAGGCCAAACTTACCGAAGAAGGAAGTAGTCCTCATGGCCGCGTCCACCCCAGCCTTGTCGGCATCAAAAGCCAAATACACCCTGTCCGAGTACCTCGAAAGGAGCCTGAAATGTTCTTCAGTCAAGGCGGTGCCCAGAGTGGCAACTACATTCTTTATGCCAGCGGACCACAAACCGAGCAAGTCAGTGTATCCTTCCACCACTACCGCCTGGCGACTCCCCTGAATGCTCTCCCTTGTCTGATATAAGCCATACAGGGTGCCAGACTTCCGATAAACCGGGGTCTCGGGAGAGTTGAGATACTTGGGTCCCTCTTCAGAAGTGGAGGAAGGCATGCTTCTCCCCCCGAAGGCGATGACCCTTCCCCTCACATCAAGGATTGGGAAAATCACACGAGAGCGAAAGAAGTCGTGAATTGTGTTCCCTTTCCCTTGTCGCCTCACTCCAAGTCCTGCTTTTAGCAACTCCTGCTCCGAAAAACCTTTCCCGGAAAGAAATTTGCATGCATTCTCCCATCCAGAAGGGGCGAAGCCGAGATGAAATTCGTCTATTATTTCCCTCGCAAAACCCCGTCCGGCAAGATAGTCCACCGCCTTTTTTCCCTCCTCTGTATTCAGCAGAACGTAGTAATAATAGTCGGAAGCCATCTTGTTGAGCTGGAGAAGCCTTTCCCTCTGAGAGCGTTCCTTTTCTTCAGCGGGAGATGACTTCTCATAGGTGAGTTGATACCCAATGCGTTCGGCGAGTTTTTCCACCGCCTCGGTGAAGTTGAGCCCTTCCATCTGCATAAGAAAGTTGAATACTCCACCGCTCGCTTTACACCCGAAGCAGTAATAGACGCCCTTAGCGGGATTCACGTAGAAAGAGGGGTCTTTTTCTTTGTGGAAAGGACAGGGTCCTCGGAACTCTTTGCCCGATTTTTTTAAGGGAACGTATTCGGAAACGAGGTGAACCATGTCGGTTCGCTCCCGCACTGCTTCGATGTCTGAATTCCTGATTTTGCCACCGGGATGAAAGAACACTATTTTGTATCACCTTTTAGAAAAACTAAGCATGCCGTTCTCTCGCCAGCCTTACGAAGAGAAAAACCAATGCTATTCCACCAACCAGGAGCGAGGAAGGAAATATGTCTTGTATTTCATGAGCGCGTACTGGTCAGTCATTCCCGCCACGTAATCACAAACCTTTTCTGGAAGTTCTTTCTCTTCTTTTGGCTGGAATTCCTGGGGCATATCGCCAGGATTTTTCAGGTAGTACTCGGCAAGCGAGCGGATGACCCTCACCGCTTTTTCCTCCTCGGTCTTGGCAATGGAACCTATATACACCTTCTCGAAAAGGAAACCCCTGAGCTCTTCCAACATGGACCGTGCTTCAGTGCTCATCCTTATCTCCTCCAGGGAAACACTGCTCTCCACCACGTCGTGCGCTAAGTAGTCTATTCTTTGGCTTTGGTATTGCCCCATCACGCGGATTGGCCTAGAGGGAAGGTCTTCTACTGTAAGGATGCCTGCCCTCAGCGCATCGTCGATGTCGTGGTTCACATAAGCAATCCTATCGCAGATTCGAACGACTTCTCCCTCGCAAGTGGAGGGCTTATTCGCGCCGGTGTGGTTGACGATTCCATCCCTTACCTCCCAGGTGAGATTCAGCCCCCTTCCGCCGTACTCCAGGACCTCGGCTACACGCAAACTCTGGAGATTATGCTTGAAACCGGGCTTGTATTCAGCTAGGGCATTCTCGCCAATATGCCCGAATGGGGTATGCCCCAGGTCATGCCCCAACGCTATCGCCTCCGTAAGATCCTCATTCAGCCGGAGGGCGCGCGCAATCGTCCTCGAAATCTGCGCCACCTCCATGGTGTGAGTGAGGCGCGTCCTATAGTGATCTCCCTCCGGGGCAAGGAAAACCTGGGTCTTGTGTTTGAGCCTCCTGAATGACTTTGAATGAATAACCCTGTCCCGGTCGCGCTGATACTCCGTCCTTAGCGAGCAAGGTTCTTCTTTTCTCTTGCGCCCTTTTGTCTCGGAGGAAAGTGAAGCCCTAGGCGAGAGAATCTTTCGCTCAATTTCTTCCGTTCTCTCCCTCGCGTTCACAACAAATCCCTCACGCAGGCTATTTGGGCCAACCAAACCACCTTAATCATGAGCGACCTTCGCGAGCTAGAGCCTCCATGATGCCTTCGGCAAGCACCCTGGCTCGTTCTATCGCAAAATCGTCCTCCATGGAGGGGCGCTGAGCTCCAACTCCCTGGTGCCCCGCGCCAGAAGCCCTGGAACCGTCGCCTATGACTAGCATCCCATGTATTAGAAGTATGTCTTGAATCGCTCTAATCGTCGTTTCCTGACCCCCAAACCTGGCGGCCGCCACCGCCAGCGCTCCAGCAGGCTTGCCGACGAGCGCTCCCTCTCTCCTGAGATTTCTGCTCTTGTCGAAAAATGCTTTGAGTTGGGAGCTCACTGTCCCGAAATAGACCGGGCTTCCCACAAGCAAGGCATCACATCTCCTGAGCAAATCGAACGCTTCCCCCAGCGGAGTGCCATCGTGACACTTCTGAGGACACGGTGAGCCGCAGGCATAACAGTATGGTCTCTCTTGCCCCTCGAGGGCATCCATCACATGTATTAGTTTGGTCTCAGCTCCAAGCCGCTTGAAGTGCTCGAGGGCGACTTTGAGGAGCTTCGCGGTGTTTCCATTGCGGTTGGGAGACCCATTGACGCCAATCACTAAATGACTCATTCTTCCCTCGATTCTAGCGCAGCCTGCGCTGCCGCAAGCCTGGCGACTGGAACCCGATAGGGAGAGCAAGAGACATAATTGAGCCCAACACGATGGCAAAACTTCACCGAAGACGGGTCGCCTCCATGTTCCCCGCAGATTCCAAGCTTGATATCCTTCCTAGTCTGCCTGCCCTTCTCGATTGCCATTTTCACCAATTCTCCAACTCCCTCCTGGTCAAGCCTGTGAAATGGGTCGAAGGGATATATCTCCCTCTCGAGATAGGTAGGGAGAAAACCCTTGACGTCATCCCTTGAAATTCCAAGAGTGGTCTGGGTGAGGTCATTCGTGCCGAAGGAGAAAAACTCCGCCTCTTCTGCTATCTCGCCCGCGGCAACGCAGGCCCTGGGGAGCTCGACCATCGTTCCAACCTTGTAGCTGATGTCCGCCCCTTCCCTCGAGATGACTTCATCCGCGATTCTCACCGCCATCTCCTTCACGATAGCCATTTCTTTTTCAGTGGCAACGAGGGGAACCATTATTTCTGGCTTCACTGGCACGCCTTTTTTGGATACGAGGCAAGCCGCCTCGATTATCGCCCGAATCTGCATCTCGTAAATCTCGGGATAGGTGATGCCAAGCCTGCACCCTCTATGACCGAGCATTGGGTTTGCCTCTTTGAGCCTTCGGCTTCTCTCTTCTACCTCTTGTGGACTCACCTCGAGTTTTTTAGCAACTTCCTCTATTTCTTCCTTCGTGTGAGGCAAGAACTCGTGCAAGGGGGGGTCGAGAAGCCTGATGGTAACCGGCCTTGCCCCCATTGCCTCGAATATCCCCACGAAGTCTCCCTTCTGCATTGGGAAAAGTTTGTCTAGCGCCTCGCGGCGACCCTCCTCAGTGTCGGAGAGTGTCATCCGCCGCATGGAGGCAATTCTCTCCTCGCCAAAGAACATATGCTCGGTGCGGCAGAGCCCAATTCCTTCCGCCCCAAAGGAAATCGCCTGCTCCGCCTGCTCCGGTGTATCGGCATTCGTTCTCACCCCAAGCCTCCTGAACTCATCAGCCCAGGAAAGAAGCTCGTTGAACTGATGGTAGACGCGTGATTCCTCCGGGCT
>JAQURN010000058.1 GCA_028715585.1 Actinomycetota bacterium
ATCATGTATGTAACATTACATACCGCTTCCTTGTCATTTGGGTTCTGTATGAGTAGCCAGCATTCAAATCCCCAGGCAGATGAACCTTCTGGTAGGTACCAGGTATTAGCGGGAGATGTTACCCCTATCGAAGAGTGGCCTTCTTCACTTGCTGCCTCTGGTCCTGTCCAGTACATGGTGCGGTCGACAGCTATGGGTTTGCCCTCTAGGCACTCTACCTTGGTAGAGAAGTCTTTGGCACCCTCGATATCCTCCCAGATAACACTGGGCCAGATGGTAGTGTGGCTCTGGGGGGCAAGAACCAGGTCTTCCCCCTGCCGAGTGCTACCGTCGGTCAGCATGTAAGTAACGCGCACCGTGACCTTCGAATCATTGGGATTCTCGATGGTGATGTGGGTATCGAAGCCCCAGGCTATGGAGCCCTCTGCAAGATACCAGGTCGCCTGGGAAGAATCCTCCGCAATGCCTCCATTCCTGCCAGTAGAACCCCATGAAGTCTGCGCCACAAACACAGGGGCAAGAGCTACCAGCAGAGCAACCAGCGCCAACACAGAAATCACTCCAGTGGAGACTCTTAGCCGGCGACTGTCCCGCTGGGCTTTCACAGCATGGTCCCCTTTTGTAGCAAGCATGCTCTGGGTGACTGAAAACGGCTTGTTGCGCATAGCAGGCTCCCCCTTAGGCTGGTGGCATTTTGCTGGTCGGACAAATGGTTTTTTCAAGGCGTTGGCATTATAACATCTTTTACTTTTCTATCTCCTGGTTCTAGTTTTGGCGGGTGGAAATTTTCCTTACCTAGCCATAAACTCCCCACCTCGGAAGGGAGATTGTGGGGAAGGGATTTTCCATCGAAGTATCATTTCATCCCGCGAGGCTTATCACGAGCAAAGTATGTATGGTATCTTTATTTACCGTTGAATAAACCCGAAGGCCAGTCGAGGTGGAAAATGGGGGATTTTACCTACAAAAACGGCAAGCTTTATTGTGAAGAGCTGCGCGTTCAGAACATCGCTGAGAAAGTTGGGACTCCTTTTTACCTCTACAGTTGGAACAGCTTGATCCAGAACTACAAGGCTATAGACGAAGCCTTCGGTGATTTGGACCATCTCGTTTGCTTCTCGGTCAAGGCGTGCAGCAACGTTGCCATCCTGAAGATTTTGGCTGGTGAGGGTGCGGGGGCTGACGTAGTTTCTGGAGGAGAGCTCTATCGCGCTCAGAGAGCGGAAATTGACCCTCAAAAAATAGTTTTTTCCGGACCGGGGAAGACTTCCGAGGAAATAGAACAAGCAATCATGCAAGACATTCTGATGTTAAATGTCGAGTCGAGCGAAGAGCTCATGCTAGTCAACGAGATTGCCCAACAGAAGGGAGTAAAAGCAAGAATAGCCCTCCGCGTAAATCCTGAGGTTGAAGCTGAAACACACCCCTACATGACGACTGGCGTGAAGGGGAGCAAGTTCGGTATCCCCATAAGCCAAGCTATGGCTGAGTACGAGGTGGCGCAGAAGCTGCCGGGAGTCGAGCCCATTGGAATCCATCAGCACATCGGCTCACAAATAGTAAAGACGGCTCCCTTCGAAGAGAGCGTCGAGAAGCTCACCAACCTCGCGAAGAGCCTGGCTGCACTCGAAATTGAAATCAAGTACTTGAACATCGGCGGGGGATTCGGCATACCTTATGACGACTCTGAGGTTGCGTCTCCGGAAGACTACGGGCGCGCCTTGACCCCAATACTCAAGGAATCTGGTGCTTTCATCGTGATTGAAGCAGGGAGAGCGATTGCTGGCAACGCTGGTATTCTCGTTACCAGCGTTTTATACAACAAGCAGTCCGACGAGAGGAACATCATGGTGGTCGATGCCGGCATGAGCGACATCCTCAGGCCAACTCTCTACCATGCGGAGCACAAAATTGCCCCCGTCCTCAACCAAGAGGATGCCCCTAGTGTCAAAGCTGACATCGTTGGTCCATTGTGCGAGGCAGGTGACTTCATCGCAATTGACAGGGCTGTCCCACGGTTGAAAAAGGATGACCTACTCGCCGTCTTCGATGCCGGCGCGTATGGCTTTTCCATGTCCTCCAACTATAACTCGAGGCTAAGACCGCCAGAAGTCCTTGTCTCCGGTCGCAAGGCTTACTTAATTAGAAGACGTGACACTTTCGAGGACCTGGTGCGCAATGAGGCAATTCCGAAGGACCTTTGAAATCCTGCGCTCAGCATCGCCTCTTGCAAGGTTTATCTTCCGAACGAGCAAGCCGTCACATGGGTAGCCCGAGTGTGCTGAATTCAAATGAATGAAATCCACTTAGAAGAAAAAGAGCTAGCTCGTCTCGCAAAAAAAGCAAGCGAAGTTGACTCCCTGCTCCTCTCCGCGTTTGGGGATGCGCCTTCTCTCAAAAGTGAAAACCTTGCGCTCGAACTCATAGCCGCGGTGCTCTCGCAGAATACCTCTCGCGCAAACTACGAGCATGCCTTCGAGCGCCTCGTAGAGCGCTTTGGGAACGCCAAGACAATTGCAAACGCCCCCTTAACCGAAATAGAGAAGGCAATCCGTCCTGGGGGTCTCTCTAAGAAAAAATCGAAGACGATAAAAGAGATTTTGGCTGCCATCTTCGAAAAAAGCGGTGATTATTCTCTCGAGTTCTTGAGAGAAATGGGGGTCAGTGAGGCAAGGAAATTCCTGACTTCGCTTCCAGGAGTGGGACCAAAAACCGCTTCGGTCGTCTTGATGTTCGGGGATGGGAGAGGGGTACTCCCGGTCGACACGCACGTCTTGAGAACCTCCACCCGCATAGGCCTCGTTCCAGAGGGTACTAGCGCCGAGATGGCTGAACCCTTGCTGGAACAGCTTGTCCCACCCAAAGCACGTCCCCGCATGCACCTCAACCTGGTGAGGCTCGGAAGGGAAATCTGCCATGCAAGAAATCCAAAGCACGGGGCATGTCCCGTGAAAAGCACCTGCGATTTTTTTCGCCATCAGGTTCACGGTTCCGTTTTGGCGATTTGATAAACTGACCCAATAAAATAAGTTGTCTGCTTATTTTTACCTGTAACCTGCCTTAGGAGGTGAAACTTGAAGATTGCGGTAAGTGGAAAGGGAGGAGTTGGAAAGAGCACCATCGCCGGCGGGCTCGCAAGAAGCTTCGCCAAAGAGGGGAGAAAAGTTCTCGCCGTTGACGCGGACCCCGACGCGAACCTCGCGGTTTCGCTCGGCATATCTCCGGAAGTAGCCGCAAACGTCGTTCCCCTTGCCGAAATGAAGGATGTCGTGGAGGAAAGGACGGGAGCAAAGCTAGGCACCTACGGGCAGATATTCAAGATGAATCCCCGCGTGGACGATCTGCCTGAGGAAATATCCATCGAGCACGAAGGCGTAAGACTCCTATCCATGGGCACGGTGAAGGAAGGAGGCGGAGGTTGCGTCTGCCCGGAATCTGTTTTGTTGAAGGCTCTGATGCAACACATACTCCTGGATAGAAAAGATGTGGTGGTGATGGACATGGAGGCGGGAATAGAACACCTGGGAAGGGGAACCGCAGAAAGCGTTGACGCCATGATAATAGTGGCTGAGCCTGGCTTGAGAAGCATGCAAACCGCGGCAACCACGGTCAGGCTAGCCAGGCAGATAGGGCTGAAGAGGTTGTTCCTCCTCTTCAATAAAGTCACAGAGGATTCGGAAGTTGAGCCCTTGAAGAACATGGTGGAGGGGCTCGAGCATCTTGGGACAATACATTTCAGTGACATCGTGAGGCGAGCTGACCTCGAGGGAAAATCCGCCTACGACGTCGACTCGAGCTTTGCAAGCGAGATTGACGCGACCAGAAAACGCCTAGAGGAGGAAATAGAAGGAAAGGCAAGTGACAGATAATTTCGAGGTAGTGGAGAAGGAAAAATTAGCCTGGGATGTCTTTAGGATGGTTGTGAAAGCCCCGCTCGTCACTCACCTTGCCAAGCCAGGTCAGTTTGTCATCCTTCGTGTTTCGGAAGTTGGGGAAAGGATTCCGCTTACGCTTGTGGACTTTTCCGAGGAAGAAAGCACCATAGAGCTTCTCTTCCAGGCAGTAGGCACCACCACGGATAAGCTAGCTACCCTATCGCCCGGAGATAGCCTCATGGACGTGGTAGGCCCGCTTGGAAAACCCACAGAAATCGAGAAGTTCGGAAGGGTCTGCGTCGTCGGAGGAGGGGTTGGCACGGGCGCGGTATTTCCAATAGCGAGAGCAATGTCTGAGGCAGGAAACGAGACACACGTCATCCTGGGAGCGCGTGACGCGGAACATCTCGTTCTCCTGGAAAAGTTCCGTCGCCTAGAGGTTGGTCTGGAGCTAGCGACGGAGGATGGCTCTATTGGAACGAAAGGTCTGGTAACCGATATCCTGAAGCCGATGCTCGGGGGCTCGGGAATAGACCGCGTAGTAGCGGTGGGTCCGGTCGGCATGATGAAGGGAGTCTCGGATCTCACCAGGGATTTTGGAGTCAAGACGATAGTGAGCCTCAATGCAATCATGCTCGATGGAACGGGGATGTGTGGCACATGCAGATGTGAAGTTAAGGGAAAGACTGTTTTTTCCTGTGTTGACGGTCCGGAGTTCGACGGACACGAGGTCAACTTCGACCTGCTTATAAAGAGGCTTTCCTTTTACAAGGAGGAAGAAATGCTTTCTCGAGAAAGATTCAGAAAGCTCTCCAGTAATGACTGAAGTTGGTTTTGTTCTTAGAAAACAGGAGGTCAAATAGCTTGGGCTACCCAAGAGTTCGATTCGCGCCAAGCCCTACCGGAAAGCTCCATCTTGGCTCAGCCAGAACCGCTCTTTTCAATTGGCTTTTTGCCAGGCACAACAAAGGGAAAATGATTCTCAGACTCGAGGACACAGATGCCCTCCGTTCCTCCAAAGATTTTGAGCGTGACATAACCGATTCGCTCACATGGATGGGACTGAACTGGGATGAGGGGCCCGACATTGGCGGACCCTACGCCCCCTACCGCCAGAGCGCCCGCCTGGAGCTCTACCGCAAAGCCGCAGAGGGATTACTCTCCGATAAAAAAGCTTACCGCTGCTTCTGCACGCCCGAGGAGCTTTCCGAAAGGAAACAGAAAACAATCGCCCAGGGGGGGACATGGCGTTATGACAGAAAGTGCCTTCATCTTGAGGAAGAAGGGGAAAAGCGCCTCCTTGAGGAAGGTAAGCCTTACGCGATTCGCTTCCTTGTTCCGCCAGGGGAGATTACGGTAAAAGACCTCCTTCGCGGCGATATCAAAGTCGATTCAAAGGAAATAGACGACTTCATAATCGTTCGCTCCGATGGAAGGGCAAGCTTCCATCTCGCCGTGGTGGTGGACGACATATCCATGAAAATAAGCCATGTGATAAGGGGAGACGACCACCTTACCAACTCTTTCCGCCATGTCCTTCTCTTTGACGCCCTAGGCTCTCCTGTTCCCCAATTTCTCCACCACTCCCTCATGGTTGGAGTGGACGGGGCAAAACTGTCAAAGAGACATGGGGCAACCTCCGTATCCGATTATCGAGAAGCAGGTTACCTCCCAAGCGCGCTCGTAAACTACCTCGCTTTGCTTTCCTGGTCACCTGGTGATGAGCGAGAGATTTTCACTTTAGAGGAGCTTACTGAGGAATTCGACGTTAGAGGAATTTCCGCCAGCAAGGCGGTATTCGACATCGACAAATTGAACTGGCTCAACCGACGTCATATTCAGAGGCTTTCCACCAAAGAGGTCGTTCAAGCCCTCCTCCCTTTCCTCAAGAAGGAAGGAAAAACAGAGCTACTTTCGCTCCCAGAGGAGAAGCTCGAAATAGCGGTGGAATCGGTGCGAAAGAACATGCAAACCCTACGCGATGCCCTAGAGCCCTTAGACATCTATGCCAAACCTGCTGGCTATCTCTCCCCTCAGGCGAAGAGCGAGCTCGAAAAGACGGAAAACGTCAGCGAGATAATGGAGATCTGCGTCTCCACCCTTTCCTCCGAAAGCTCATCTGATAGTGAGACCGCCCAGCGCATCATCTCTACGCTCAGGAATAAAGCCAAGGAACGTGGGTGGTCAGCAAAGAAGGTGCTCTGGCCCTTGAGGCTTGGGATGACAGGTGAGACGATTGGACCAGACCTCGTCTATCTTATAATGTTCTGGGGCCCAAAGGGTGCCGCGGAGAGGATTAAGAAGAATTTAGGACCGTTTGTGAATTTGGATGACAAGGAGGGGCCTCGTGGAAATAGCGAATAGAAAAGCTTCAAGTTCGGTTGGGCTTTTGAAAAGGGGGGTAGAAATCATACGAGAGGACATAGAGGCGGTAAAGGAAAGGGACCCTGCCGCTACGAATACCCTCGAAATAATTCTCTCTTACCCGGGGCTTCACGCAATTTGGATGCACAGGCTAGCGCACTACCTCCACAACCGCGGGGTTCCCCTCATCCCAAGACTCCTTTCCATGTTTACCAGGGCAGTTACCGGAATAGAGATACACCAAGCCGCCAAGATAGGGCCGTCCTTTTTCATTGACCATGGAATGGGGGTTGTAATCGGGGAGACAACAGAGATAGGCGAAAACGTCACCATATTCCAGGGAGTAACCCTCGGCGGAACGGGAAAGGAAAAGGGGAAACGCCATCCAACCATCGAGGATAACGTCGTCATCGCCGCAGGGGCGAAGGTTCTGGGTCCGATAACCATCGGTGCTAACTCAAGAGTTGGCGCTGGAGCGGTCGTCATCCAAGACGTCCCCCCCAATTGCACGGTTGTAGGTGTGCCTGGCAGAATTACCATCCGTTCAGGGGAGCGAGTTTCGCCCATCGACCTCCACCATGAAAAGCTTCCCGACCCTGTGCTCGACATGTTTCACAGTATAGAGAGAAGGATTGAAAGGCTCGAAAAGACGGTGAAAAAGCTAGAAACGCCAAAAAACACCAAAAAGAGCGCTTCGAGCAAGTGATTTGAAACGAGAGAGACCCTGTTGAAAGTTTTCAATACTCTGACTAGAAGAAAAGAAGAGCTGATACCCAGGGACCCTGGGAAAATCTCGATGTATGTCTGCGGTCCCACCGCCTACAACTATATCCATATAGGAAACGCAAGAACATTTCTCAACTTCGACGTGATAAGGAGATACCTTGAGTTTGCCGGTTTTGAACTCACTTATGTGAGGAACATTACCGACATAGACGACAAGATAATAAATCGGGCGCACGAGGAAGGCATCAGCCCAAGTGCCATAAGCGAGAAATACACGAGGGCTTTCGAGGAGGACATGCAGGCGCTCGGCGTCAAGAAGCCAGATATCGAACCCAGAGCCACGGAGCATGTCCCAGACATGATTGAGGTGATAAGCGTCCTCGAAAAAAAGGGATATGCCTATGTGTCAGAAGGAAATGTCTATTTCGAGGTATCTAAATTCCCAGGCTATGGAAAGCTGGCAGGTAGAAGCATCGAAGAAGCCGACGTTTCTAGTCAAAGCAAAGAGGAAATAGCCCTCAAGAAGAATCCCTTCGACTTTGCGCTGTGGAAAGCCTCCAAGCCAGGTGAGCCCGCGTGGGATAGTCCCTGGGGACCGGGGAGGCCGGGCTGGCACATCGAATGCTCCACGATGTCCGTCAAATACCTGGGCAATGAATTCGACATTCACGGAGGGGGAAGCGACCTTATCTTTCCACACCATGAAAACGAGATTGCCCAAGCAG
>JAQURN010000059.1 GCA_028715585.1 Actinomycetota bacterium
TTCCTTTTCAGGCTTTTCTTCGCTCTCCTAGCTTTTGCGGTATGCATAGCCCCATTTGCCTTCGGCTTCTGGCTCATCGCAAATAGAGCGCATATCCCGCCAGGATGGTAAGTTTACACCTTCCATGGGAAACCACCCAGAGCGCAACGAGCCTCCCTGGAGCGAATAAATGTCACTTGCCCCATGTATAATTCAAGCAAATGAAAGCACCCCTTTTGGAAAATAAAAACTACGCCGAAGTGGTAATCGATACCCCGGTAAGGCACCTCGACCGCCCCTTCCACTACCTCGTGCCGCAAGAATTCAAAGAAAAGCTGGAGGTGGGCTCGCTGGTAATGGTCCCATTCGGAAATCGCCTTTCCCTGGGCTACGTGGTGGGGTTTCCAGATTCCCCCCAGGTAGGCAATCTGAAAGAAATCGCAAGCGTGCTCGACGAGCCACCAATTTTTGGCTTCGATACCTTGCGTCTCTGCCAGTGGATTGCCTCCCGCTATATCTCTTCATTGTCGCAAGCTCTTCACCTCATAATGCCCCCTGGAAGAACTAGAAAAATAAAGGAAATTATCGCTCTGAAAGCTCCGGCGGAAGAAGTCATCCCCGCCATCACTCCCCGAGATACTTTCTCCCTTGCAATCGTAGAAGTTATTTCCGCAGCAGGCGGGAGCTTAGATTACGAAGACTTGAAGAAGCATTTTGGGTCTCCTCAAAGAGTGTCGTCAGCGACAAAAAAACTCGAAGGGCTCGGGGTTTTATCTCGCACGTTTTCCCTCGCCAAGCCATCGGTCAGGCATGTCTCCAATTTGGTGGTAAGACTCAAAGGGGGTCTTGCCAAGGAAGATGTCGAGAAGCTGCCATCGAAACAGAGAGCGCTCGTGGAATACCTCGAGCTTGAAAAAGATGAAATACCCAGGTCTCAGCTCCTCAAAGAGACAAAAACCAGCAATTCCTCCCTCGATTCTCTCATTAAAAAGGGGCTAGTTTCTGTTGAACGCAAGAGGCGCCTCAGAAAGCCGAGAACGCGAGGTGAGCTTGTCCCTGGGCCGCCACCCACCCCAAATGAGCACCAAGAAGAAGCGATAAATCGCATAAAGGAGGCAATAAAATCTGGAAAAACTAATTTTTTCCTGCTTGAAGGGGTAACCGGCTCTGGCAAAACAGAGGTTTATATGCGCGCAATCGAAGAAGTTTTATCTCGGGGACGCGGCGCAATCATATTGGTGCCCGAAATATCACTAACTCCCCAAACCATCGAGAGGTTTGAGTCAAGATTCCCCAAAAAGGTCGCGGTACTTCACAGCAGCTTGAGCCCTGGCGAAAGATACGACCAATGGTGTGCCATCAGAGACGGCACCTACCCTATCGTTGTGGGGGCAAGGTCAGCTATTTTCGCCCCTCTTCAAAACCTTGGTCTCATTGTCATAGATGAAGAACACGAATCGACATACAAAAACGACCAAGCTCCGCACTATCATGCCAGGGCAGTGGCGGAAGAAAGAGCCAGAATATACGGAGCGACTCTCGTGGCTGGAAACGCGACCCCGTCATTTGAAACCTACCAAAAAGCACGAGCTGGTATCTACTCTCACTTGAGGCTTCCGAGACGCATAGACAACCGCCCGATGCCACAAATTGAAATTGTTGACATGAAGAAGGTTGGGGGGGCGGGGCAAATCCCGCTTCTCTCACCAACCATGCTCGATTCACTCTCCAGAACAATAGAGGCGGAGGAACAAGCTATACTTTTCTTGAACAGGCGTGGCTTTTCCAACTACTTGCAGTGCAAACGTTGCGGGAATATACCCCGATGCGATAACTGCGACATAAGTCTCTCCTACCATGCTGAGGGAAACTTCCTCCTTTGCCATCACTGTGGAGACAGGCGGGAAGTCCCCGATTCTTGTGAAAAGTGCGGGTCGGGTTTCCTAAAAGGCGTTGGGGCAGGAACGCAAAGGGTAGCAGCAGAAATCCAATCGAACTTACCTGGGGCGACTTTCCTGCGCATGGACTCCGACGCAACCACAACCAAAGACGCGCATTGGAACATCCTTTCCACATTCAGGAGTGGTAAAGCTCAAATACTCATCGGAACCCAGATGATAGCAAAGGGGCTTGACATACCAGGTATCACGTTCGTTGGCGTAGTGAACGCGGATACAGCTCTCGCGCTCCCCGACTTCCGCGCAAGCGAAAGAACATACCAGCTTCTCACCCAGGTTAGTGGGCGCGCGGGAAGAGGCTTGAGGCCAGGCAAAGTAGTCATCCAGACCTTCAATCCAGAGCATCCAGCCTTGAAGGCGCTTTTTGGCAACCCTCAAGAATTCGTGGAACGTGAGCTACAATCAAGGCTTGAGGCTTTTTACCCCCCTTTTTGTGAGCTGGTGAACGTTATCATCACCTCACCCGACCCAACAACAGCCGCGAGGTCGGCGGCAAGGATGAAGAAGATTCTTCAAAACAATCTTCAGGGAAAGCAGGCAACAATACTTGGTCCGGCTCCCGCTCCAATTTCACGCCTCAAGGGAAATTACAGGTGGCACATCCTCATCAAAACGGGCGAGGTAGAAAAAATATCTTCATCGGTAAGCAATGCGATAGGGCGCTTCTACGGCTATAAAAAGGGCTTCCCTCTAAAATCCGAGGTAAAGGTCTGGGCGGATGTAGACCCTGTCTCCCTTCTTTGAATGGTGCTACGTACAACTTCATGGCTCAAGCGAGCGGCACGCGGTGGGAGGACGCCCGTCAATCAGGCCCGCATCGGGAGAAGCCGCAGGAACCGCAGACGAAACATCCACCGGCAGACTCGAGCTTCGCTCCACATTCAGGACATTTCCCCACAGCGTCACCATTGGATGGTTCCATCCCCGACATACCTTCATTCCTTAGATATTTCTCAATCGCTCTTGCTATAGCGTCTGGACAGGAGAGAACCTCCGCCTCCCTGCTCTTGATTGAAGAAAGGCATCTAATTCCCTTTAGTTGCTCGACTATTTCCCCGATGTCTATTCCGGATCTAAGCCCCAGAGAAATCAACCTGCTCGTTGCTTCCGACTGCGATGGACATCCACCGGCTCGACCCAATGCCGTGAATACTTCACAAATGCCTTCATCGTCACTGTTTACGGTTATATAGAGATTGCCACAACCAATCCTCACCTTTTCGGTTGTTCCCCACGTTACCTTGCTTCTTTCCCTCGGTTTGATTCCCCTGGCTTCGTAACCCCTGTAAAGTACCTGGCTCGGCCTGCTGCCATAGCGGTATATAGTTACACCTTTCAAGCCTAGTTCGTAGGCTTGTCGGTAGAGATTTTCAACATCATCAACCTCGGCACTCTCAGGGAGATTTACCGTTTTGCTCACCGCGTTGTCCGTAAACTCTTGAAATGCCGCTTGCATCCTCAAGTGCCATTCAGGTAAGACCTCGTGAGCGCTAACGAAGATTCTTTTGATATCTTCAGGAATTTCAGCTATATCTCCTATGCATCCCTCCTCAGCAATTCTCTTTATGAGCCCTTCCTCGGCAAGCCCATAATCTTTCATTACGCGTAGAAACTCTGGATGAATCTCCATCAACTTTTCACCGTCGAGAACGCGTTTCTCGTAGGCAACCGCAAAAATTGGCTCTATTCCACTGGAGCAATGGGCAATTATGCTTAAAGTGCCGGTCGGAGCAATAGTGGTAGTGGTGGCATTTCTTAAGGGAGCCATCCCTTCTTCGGCATAGGTGCTCTTGTGAAACTCTGGGAAGGGCCCTCTCTCGGCGGCAAGCGCTTGGGAAGCCTCCCTGGAAATTCTGGAAACGAAGGACATGACATCGCGCGCCCACCTGAGAGCCTCTTCGGAGTCGTAGGCAACCCCCAGTTTTATCAGCATGTCCGCAAACCCCATAACGCCAAGCCCTATCTTTCGATGAGCCTTCGTAACCTTTTCTATTTGCGGAAGGGGAAATTTGCTTTTGTCTATGACGTTGTCGAGAAAGTGCACCGCCTCTCGAACAACGGACTCAAGCCTTCCCCAGTCAACCTGAGGAGCGCCATTATTCGTTCGGACCATAAGCCCCAGGTTGATGCTGCCCAGGTTGCAAGATTCGTATGGAAGAAGAGGCTGCTCTCCGCATGGATTCGTGCTTTCTATTTCTCCCAAGGCTTTCAGGGGATGCATTTCGTTTATTCTGTCTAGAAAAATAACGCCAGGCTCGCCACTTTTCCATGCCATCTCAGCTATTTCTCGGAAAACCTCGAGGGCGCTCAGCTTTTCTACCACTGCCCCCGTTCGAGGGTTTACCAGTTCGTAGGTGGACTCGCTGGAAAGCGCCTCCATGAAAGGCTTTGTCAACGCCACCGAGATGTTGAAATTGTTGAGCCTTTTATGTTCTTCCTTTGAGTGGATAAATTCGATGATGTCAGGATGGTCTACCTGGAGAACCCCCATGTTCGCTCCCCTTCTGGTTCCTCCCTGTTTTACTGTCTCGGTTGCCGCGTCGAAAACAGTCATAAAAGAAACAGGACCGCTTGCTATTCCTTTAGTTGACATCACCACGTCGTTTTTAGGCCTGAGCCTCGAGAAACTGAAACCCGTACCCCCGCCAGACTTGTGAATGAGAGCCATGTTTTTGACCGCTTCAAATATGCCCTCCATGCTGTCCTCAACTGGCAAGACGAAGCATGCGGAAAGCTGGCCGAGCTCCCTCCCCGCATTCATGAGCGTGGGGGAATTGGGAAGGAACTCGAGGGAAGTCATCATTTTGAGGAACTCTTCTCGAGACTGATTTACCCCTTCTTCTCCCCTATATGGGCGGTCTGCTTCAGCTATTGCTTCGGCAACCCTCTTGAACATATCAAGGGGTGTCTCCGTGACGTTTCCATCGGCATCCCTGGCGAGGTATCTTCTCTCTAAGACCTTTATGGCGTTCTTCGAAATGTTTGGCAAATCACTCAAGGCAAGTAATTCTCCTCCATCCCTAAATAAAGGCAACAAGTGCCATTATTGGCTCCCATTTCACAAGCAGGACAACTAAAATTATATACCAGCCGTGAGACAGGTTTACACGTTGTTGATTACGCGACCTGACAAATTTTTTTTGCTTTTAGTTCTCCTTTATGCTATTCATTTATGAGCTTCAAATATCGACATTTCGGGTTGGATTCCCTGGCTTTGTTTTTAGGACGAGGAGATGGGCAAATTGTATGAAAACCTGCTTTCGATAGAGGGAGGAATTGAAGAACTTTTCGTGGACCCCGACCCCGACAAAGCACGGGCAGCATTCAGGAAAAAGGAGAGAGGACTCAAAAACAAGGTCACCTCAGTAAAAGAAGCAGTCGACCTTTTGATAAAAGACGGAGATTATCTCGCTGTAGGTGGATTTGGCCATGTCAGGATTCCCTCCGCCATCATCTACGAGATAGTGCGTCAGGGAAAAAAGAATCTTGGGCTGGCAGGACACACCTCTATCTATGACAGCGACATTCTCGCCTCGGCGGGATGCATGGACAGGTGCGATATCTCCTACGTGGTGGGATATGAAATACGCGGGCTCTCAAAAAGCGCCAGGCGAGCCTTCGAGAGCAAGAAAATAAGGAAAACGGACTGGTCTAATTGCTCCCTAGCGTGGAGGTTCTGGGCAGGCTCGGCTGGGCTTTCGTTTGTGCCAACCCGCGTTTTGCTTGGTACCGACACATTCAAACATTCCGCTGCCAAAACGATAACCTGCCCGTTCACCGGCAAGAAGTTCGCGGCACTCCCGGCACTATATCCAGATGTTGGCATAGTCCACGTACACAGGGCTGATATTTACGGGAACTGCCAAATAGATGGAATGCTCGTCTCTGACTCTCACCTTGCGAGGGCTTCAAAAAGGTTGATTATAACCACGGAAAAACTCATTCATAATGAAGAAATCCGCTCCAACCCTTCCGCCACCGTGATACCCTACTGGTGCGTCGATGCAGTAGTTGAAGTCCCGTATGGAAGTCATCCTGCAAACATGCCTGGCGAATACTGGTTCGATGATGATTTCTTTAAGATGTTCCTCGAGATGGGCAAAACGGAAGAGGGAACGAAAAAATTCTACGATGAGTATATCTATGGGGTCGAGGATTTCGATGAATATCTGGAGAAGGTGGGGGGATTCAAGAAGATGAAAAAATTGAGGGCGCAGGAAAAGTTAATAGAAAGTGGCTCATGATATCTTTTCCATTAGCAAAAGGTGTGGTGAAAATGCCAGATTATAATCGGCTTGAACTGATGGTTTGCGTGGGGTCGAGAATGCTCGAAGACCACTCGACTGTCGAAGTTGGAACGGGCGTCCCGATGGCTGCTACCATGCTTGCTCAAAAACTCTATGCCCCAAGCATAATAGCGATATTCGAGGCGGGAGGGGTCGCGCCGATAATGCCAGGGCTTCCGATTTCTGTGGGTGACTCTAGAACCTTCCATAAAGCGCTGATGGCAAGCACGATGAACGATGTGATGGAGACTTGCCAGCGAGGAATGGTGGATTATACCTTCCTGGGTGGAGCCCAGATAGACATGTACGGAAACCTCAACTCGACAATCATTGGCGATAACTACCAGGAACCACAGGTTAGATTCCCCGGCAGCGGAGGCGCAAATGACCTCGGGAGCCTTTGCTGGAAAACAATCGTAATTACCCCAATGGATAAAAGGCGGTTTGTAGAGAAGGTAAATTTCATAACCACTCCAGGATATCTGAGCGGAAAAGGGGCAAGGGAGAAAGCCGGTCTCCCGGAAGGCACTGGACCATACAAAGTGGTAACAAACCTTGCCGTTCTCGGTTATGATGAACAAACTTGCCGCATGAGAATTGAATCCTTACACCCAAACGTTTCACTGGAAGAAGTGAAGGAGAACTGCGGATTCGAGCTGTTGGAAGCGCCGGAAATCAGGATGACTCCTCCGCCTACAAACGAGGAGCTCCGTGTTTTGAGAGAGGAAGTAGACCCAGAAGGATACATAATAGGAAGGCAGTGAAAATGGAAAAACAACAAATAATCGAAAAGGCATTAGAAAGGAATCAAAAAGCATTGTCCGAGCACGATTCCAAACTTCTGCTTGCCAGCTACGACGTGCCAATCCCGCGGGAAGTTCTGGCAAAAAACGAGGACGAAGCCGTTTCCGCTTCTAGAGAGCTTGGCTACCCAGCGGTCCTCAAGGCATGCGGTGCCGAGATTTCCCACAAGACAGAGAGAAACCTGGTCGCGGTTGGGCTCAAGGGCGAGGACGCTGTGCGCGAAGCATACCGGCAGATAGTGAGAAACCTGGAGGATGAACCGTATGAGGGCATTCTCGTGTATAAGATGATAGAGGGCGAACGCGAGCTCGTGATGGGCCTGGTGCGGGACCCACAGTTCGGACCATGCGTGATGTTTGGCCTCGGAGGGATATTCACGGAAATACTCAAAGACACCTCTTTTAGGGTTGCTCCCATAAGCGAGAGAGACGCGCTCCAGATGATGGAAGAAATAAAGGCAAGCGCCATCCTTGGACCCGTACGTGGCATGGCTCCAGCTAAGAAGGAAATCCTCGCAAAAGCTCTTATCGGCCTAGGAAATCTCGGGATGGAGCACGAAGAGGTTCAAGAAGAAGATGTTAACCCGCTGATAATA
>JAQURN010000060.1 GCA_028715585.1 Actinomycetota bacterium
GATGAAAGGGCCCCAGGGGTGCTTGGAAGGATTGCTAGGAAGGAAAAGGTAGAAAGGGTGGTCGTGGGGCTTCCCCTTTTGCTCGACGGCAGGGAGGGTGAACAAGCAAAGTTTTCCCGTAGCTTTGCTGCCAGACTCGCTGGAGAGCTCGAAGTTCCGGTGGAGTTTTTCGACGAGAGACTCTCCAGCGCGCAAGCAAAAAAGACGCTTATGGATGCCGGGGTCAAGCCCGCCAGAAGAAAGCGTGTTTCCGACATGATTGCCGCGGCTTTGATTTTGAGGGATTATATCGAGGCCATTCCGCGCAAAGAAAGCGCTCAAGAAAACTCGAGTGAAGATGGAAGAGAAACAATTGAGTAGGAAAGAGCGAAGAAAAAAGAGATTGCGCAAGAGGCGCCTGGGGGCGCTTGTTTTTTTTCTTTGTTTTTTGCTGGTGGTCGGGATAGCGCTCGGGGTGATTTTCACGCTCCAGAGCCGCTCGGGTAAAAGCGGTAGCCCCGAGAGTGCCGCCAGCTACAAGGTGGTTATTCCCGAGGGTTTTACCATGAAGGAAATCGCGGAGAGGGTTGCTGAATCAACTGGCTCTAGGATAAGCGAGGGCGAATTCATGGATGCCGCCAAAAGGGTCGCGCAAGAGACGAGAAAATATTGGTTCCTCGCCGATGCTAAGGGGAACTTAGAGGGTTTTTTGTTTCCCAAGACTTATGAGTTTGATTCGCAGACTTCCGCCAAGGAGGCGGTTCGGATTATGGTTGAGCAGTTTGCGAAGGAGACGTCTTCGCTTGACTGGAGTCGGGCAAACGCCAACGGCATAAGCCCTTACGAAGCGGTGATAATTGCCTCGATGGTGGAGAAGGAGGCAAAGCTTCCCGAGGAGAGGCCAGTTATTGCTTCTGTGATATTGAACCGGCTGAAACTTGGAATGAAGCTCCAGATTGACGCGACCGTCCAGTATGCCCTTGAGGAGCGGAAGAGCGCGTTGAGCCGCCAGGACCTCGAGATAGATTCTCCTTTCAACACTTACAAGGTTAAAGGGTTGCCTCCCGCGCCTATCTCAAATCCTGGTATTGATTCTATAAGAGCTGCCCTTTATCCCGCGGAGACTGATTATCTCTACTACGTGCTCACTTCGCCGGATGGAAAGCATAGCTTCACCAGAGACTACCAGGAATTCCAGCGATTCAAGAAGCAATATTTGGGTGACTAACTTATTAATGTGGTAGTAAAATGTAAGAGATGAAGCATATAGATTGTCTTTGTTACAGAAATGCTCTGCTCTCACGGGAAGAAATTTTTTAAAGGAGAGTGGGTAGTGAATTTGGTGTGGCAGAAAGAGTTAAATGAAGCGCTTGCAAAACTTCTTGCAAAAGACGCGGATATAGAGGCAGCGGCTGTCGTTGGATTGGACGGCTACGTCATGGCGGCGGAACTTCCCTCCTCCTGCGAGGAAGGCAGGATTGGCGCGATATCTGCCGCGATTTTGAGTTTGGGGGAGAGGGCTATCAAGGAACTGGGAAGGGGCGAGCTCGCGCAGGTTTTCGTGGAAGGAACTAATGGATACGTCTTTTTTCTTTATGTCGGAGAGGATGCTGTCCTTACTGCGGCGGTCAGGCGCGGGAGCAAGCTCGCAGTTGTGCTTTACGATATCAGGAATACAGCGAAAGAGATAGCATCTATTGTAGAAGCTCATCCCCAAGTAAGATCCGAATGAGTTGGTGAGTACCGATGCCACTCAAGGGAAATCTCAAAGATTTTAGCCTTTCCGACCTCTTCGAGTTGGTGCGCTTGGGGAAGAAAACGGGGACGCTCAACTTGAGGAGCAAGGATGCGACCGGGCGCGTCTATTTCAGAAATGGGGACGTTTTCTTTGCCTCAAGCAATATCGACAGAGTGCCCCTCGGCGAGCGCCTACTGCAAGCGGGGATTCTGACCCCCGATCAACTCGAAGAAGCTCTCGACCTCCAAAGGACAACTCGCAGGTCCGAGCGTCTTGGTGAGATATTGGTAGGGCTCGGGTTTTTGGAGAGGGAATCCCTCGAGATATATGTAAGGCAACAAATAGAAGAAGCCGTTTTCAACCTTCTTACTTGGGAGGATGGAGAATTCGACTTCGACCCTAATGAAACTTCCCAGGATGAGGATATTGGGCTTTCAATCGATACGGAAAGCTTGATGCGAGAAGCATCTAAGCGCCTTGAAGAATGGGCGCGAATTGAGGAAAAGGTGCCTTCCCTGGATACCGTCTTCGAGGTAGAGAAGTTCCCAGGAAAGAAATCCGAGGCGAGCCTTACAAGTGATGAGTGGCTTGTATTCTACTATGTGGATGGCAAAACAGATGTCCGCGGAATCGTAGAAAAATCTGGGGAGACCACTCGCAGCGTGTGCAAAGCGCTTTATAACTTGGCCAATGCTGGATTTATCAAGCCCATTGAGAGCGGAGTCTTGACTTCAGAGGTCATCGACATTTCTTCGGAGGAACGAACGGTAAAATCCCCGAAAGCCAGGCGCTCTGGGGCTTCACGTAAGAAGAGAAAGAAAGCCGTGGAAGAAATCGTCGTGGATGTGGGTGAGGAAACTCCGGGCGAATTTGTGGAAGTGGAGGAAGAGGAAGTCCCACAAAAGGAAGAAGAAAAAGCTAAAGAGGAAAAGAAGCCCGAATTGAAAACCGAAGCTTCGCCCAAAAAGAAAAAGACTGGTCCTGCCCCAGGGGAGAGCTTGGTTGACTATTACAAAGCTCTTGCGCTGGAGGAGGCAGCAAGGACCAGCGATATTTTTGAGCTGTTTGAGGGAGAAGAAGAAGTATCGTTTGAGGCTCCCGTGCTGGAGGAGGGCGAAGGAGAGTTCAGGTTCGGGGCAGCGGTAGAGAAGGAAACTGAAGAGATCGCCGATTTTGAAGAACCCGAGGGTATACCCATGGAGTGGGCAAGTCACCTGGCGAGGTTTGGAGGTGGAAGAAAAGCTCGGAAGTCACAAAAGAAGCTAGAAGAGGTGGAGGAAGCACTTGAAGAGGAACCGGTTGCCGAGCTTCCCGAGGAAACCCCGGTTCCAGAAGAAGCCCAAGAGGCAGTCTCGCTTGAGACAATAGAGGAGGCTCCCGCCCTCGAGGCAGAGGAAGGAAAAGAGCTCGAAGAGGAAGAAGAAATCGAAGCCCCCTTTGAGCTAGAAGAGGTGGAGGAAGCACTTGAAGAGGAACCGGTTGCCGAGCTTCCCGAGGAAACCCCGGTTCCAGAAGAAGCCCAAGAGGTAATTTCGTTTGAGACCAAGGAGAAGGAAATAGAAGCGGTTCGACTCGAAGAGAGAGAAGCTCCAGAACGCAAGAAAAAGGGCATTCTTGGGCGGGTTCTGAAATTTACCGGGCGCCCAGCGGCTAAAGAGGCTATCGAGCTGGCTGAAGTGAAATTGCTCGAGGAAACCTTGCCAATAGAGAAGAACATAGTCGCGGAGGAGCTAGCAGTGGCATTTGGCGAAGCGGAAACACCACTGTACATTGAAAGTTCCTCTGAGCTCGTTAGGCAAATTGAAGAAGCTCAGATTGTGGAGCAAGAGGCAGCTGCTCCTCTTGAGGAAATTCCTTTGGTGGAGGAGCTTGTGGCTGAGGAAAAGGTATTCGAGAAGGTTGAGCAAAAAGAGATTCGAAAGGAAATCGAACCCGCGCTTTCTGAACTCGAGAAAGTCACGGACGAGGAGCTTGCGCCCGATGTTCATGCTGGGGAGGTTGAAATAGAAGGTCTCGACGAGCTCATGGGAGAGCTCGAAATCCTGGAGAAGACCTTGCCAGAGCTGGATAGAGCCGAGGAACTCGAAATCGAAACACGTGAGGAGGTTCTTCTCGAAACCCCGGTTCTGGAAGTGGTAGAAGAAATAATCCCATCGGAGGTACAAGAGGAAGAGGTTCAGCTCAAGGAAGAAATCGAAGCCCCCCTTGAACTGGAAGAGGTAAAGGAAATTCTTGAAGAAGAACCGGTTGCCGAGCTTCCCGAAGAAGCCCAAGAGGTAATTTCGCTTGAGACAATAGAGGAGGCTCCCGCGCTAGAAGAGCTAGAAAAGGCACTCGCGGAAGCTGCTGAGCCCATCGCGGAAGCCCCCCCAGAAGCCAAGGTGGTTCCGACCGAAGAAGAAATCCTCGAAGCGCTAAAAGAGGAAGAAAGAAAGGTAAAAAGGGAAAAGGAGGAGGAAGAAGAAGCGTTTGGCGCTGTGAAGTTTAGAGGAAAACGCGGGGCAGGCACTTCCCTCATTGACCTTGAATCCATTGAATTCGAACTCGAGGAATTGGCCGAGCTAGAAGGGGAAGGGGTAAAAGAAAAAGAGTTCCCCACGAAAGCCAAGCGCCGAGCTTCGCCCCCTCCTCCATCTTCCAAAGCCTCCAAGGAAAAGAAGGTCTCGAAATCGAAGAAGGGGGACAAGGAAGGAAAGCGAACAAAGGGTTGGCGCTTGAGATAGCGATTAACCTCAACCCCTTCCCGCGGATGATTTGCGGAGCGAGCTTTGCGCATTGATGGAAACACCAAGCTGGTTGGACTTATTGGGTATCCTGTTACCAACTCACTCTCTCCCCTGATTCACAATGCCGCTTTTGCCTACCTCGGCATCAACTGGTGTTATGTTCCCCTTCCTGTGAAACCGGGCTTGCTTGCGGATGCCATGAGTGGAACGAGAGCCCTTGGTTTTTCAGGTTTCAACGTGACCATGCCTTTCAAGGTGGAGGTAATCCTTTTCCTGGATGAGCTCGATGAAGTCTCGAGGAGCGTCGGGGCAGTGAACACGGTGCGCGTGGAAGAGGGAAGGCTTGTCGGATACAACACTGATGGCATTGGTTTTGAGACTGCCCTTGCCAGGGAATTTAGCTATGACGTGGAGGGCAAGAGCATCTTGGTTATCGGTGCTGGAGGAGCGGCGAAAAGCATAGCCGTAACCCTCGCGCAAAGGAGACCTTCTTCTATAACTATTTTCAACAGGACGCCCTCCAAAGGAATAAAACTACGTGAGCTGATTGAATCCAATGCTCCAGGAGTGGATGTCAAATATCTTGCCGCGGATAGCTGCGAGGAAAGTTCTGTCAATGCGGACCTTATAATAAACACCACCCCCCTAAAAAGGGAAGAGGATTTTTTCTTTCCACTTTCTATCCTTCGAGTGGGCAAAGAGCAGTTGGTCTGCGACATCAATTACCTTCCCCCTCTTCCTTTCCTCCAGTGGGCTCGCGCGTCTGGAGCAAGGGTAATGGATGGAGGCGGAATGCTCTTATACCAGGCAGCCGCGGCTTTTAAGATATGGACTGGCATCGAGGCGCCAATCGAGGCAATGAAGCTTGCGTTGCTCGATGCGCTAGGCGAAATGGGAAGTTACCAAGAGAAACCCTGAACGTGCCAGGGAAGAGTTTATATTTGGTTAATGAATCTCATTTTGTTTTGTAGTAGATTAAAGTTAGTGGTTTTTTGAAAGAGGCTTGAGAATTCCTGACCGTAACTCGAGGTAAAAATGGATAAGCCAAGACAAGAACGTCTGGGACAGCTTCTTCTGGAGAACAACCTTTTGACGAGCGAGGAGCTCGACGAAGCTTTGAAGGAGCAGGTCGGCTCCGGAAAATCCCTTGGGCGCGTTCTCGTCGAAAAGAAGCTTTTGACCGAGGGGCAGCTCACCTCTATTCTTGCCGAACAGATAGGCATGAAGTATGTCGATTTAAACTCTTACCCGATAGACCCTTCCGCTGCTGGAATGGTTGATGCCGAGATTGCGAAAAGGCATACCCTTATTCCTATAAACATGGAGGACGGCAAGCTCGTTGTTGCCATGGCGGATCCCACGAATGTATATGCCATAGATGACCTTCGCATCATGACCGGCATGGATGTCACGCTTGTAGTAAGCGCTCGCGAAGACATAGAGGCGGCGATTGGAAGATATCTCCACGAAGCGGTGGAAGTGGGCGAAGTTCTGGAGGGAATGGAAGAGTTAGAGGAACTGGTCGAGGAAGAGGAGGCGGTGGAGGCTGGAGAGGAAGCGCCGATTGTAAAGTATGTGAACCTGGTAATCGAGGAAGCGGTGGGTGAGGGCGCAAGCGACATCCACATCGAACCTGGCGAGAGGGATGTGAGGATAAGGTACCGAATCGATGGAGTTCTGCACGAGATAAGACGCTCGCCAAGAAGAATTCATCCCGGGATGGTCTCCAGGGTAAAGATTCTCGCCAACATGAACATCGCGGAAAGGCGCGTGCCGCAGGATGGTCGTTTCGCGATGAGGATAGGAGATAAAGCGATTGACTTCCGGGTTGCCTCTATTCCCACAGTTTATGGAGAGAAGCTTGTATTGAGGCTTCTCGACAGGGCATCCATGCTCATGAGCCTTGAAGACCTGGGGGTTGAGACTCTTCCCCTCAAAAAGTTATCGGACGCTTTCCATAAACCTTACGGGACGGTGATAGTAAGCGGTCCAACGGGTTCCGGTAAGACCACCACCCTTTATGCTATTCTGAGTGAGCTCAATCGAAGGGAGGTAAACACCATAACTGTTGAGGACCCGGTAGAATATCAGCTGCGTGGAGTAAACCAGGTGCAAGTAAATACGAAAGTCGGGCTCACCTTTGCTTCAGCTTTGCGCTCGATACTCAGGTGCGACCCCGACGTGGTGATGGTTGGCGAAATCCGTGACCCCGAGAGCGCCAAGATGGCAATCGAGTCCGCCCTTACTGGGCACATGGTCTTGTGCACCCTGCATACCAACGATGCCCCCTCTGCCATGACCAGGATGACCGAGATGGGGGTAGAACCCTTCCTCATCGCTTCTGCCGTTGACTGCGTGGTAAGCCAGAGGCTTGCCAGAAGGCTTTGCGGGCGGTGCAAGGAGAAGGCGGAATACGAGCCCGCTTACCTGGAAAAGATAGGGTTTCCGGTTGAAGATACCATGACAATATACAAAGCAAAGGAAGGCGGTTGCCCCTTCTGTAATGGGATGGGCTATCGTGGGCGCATAGGTTTGTTCGAGGTAATGTCGATTGACGAAGAAATCGAAAAGCTGGTGGTTGACCGCGCCACAGGGCATGAGATAGGAAGGCTTGCCATAAGCAAGGGAATGAGTACCTTGAGGGAGGATGGCTATGTGAAGGTCAAGAGCGGAATAACCTCCATCGAGGAAGTCTTGAGGGTTGTTATGTAGCATATCTTATGGAGGTGCGAAATGGCGCAAAAAGTGAAGTTGGACATCAATGAGCTTCTTGAGGAAGTGATAAAGAGAGGGGCATCCGATCTCCACATTACCGTCGGGGTCCCACCTATGTTGAGAATTAATGGTGTTCTTCAGAGGATGGATTTGCCGAAGCTCACCAGCAACGATACGCGCGAGATGGTCTATAGCATTCTCACCGCGAGGCAGAGAGAGGCATTGGAGACGAATCTGGAATATGACCTTTCTCACTCAGTTCC
>JAQURN010000061.1 GCA_028715585.1 Actinomycetota bacterium
AAGCCGGTGGTTGCGCCGAGCTTTACCAGCTCGAGAGCGACTTCCCTTCGGTCCATTTCAGGCCTGCGGTCCATTCCACCCTCCTTTTTTCTCCCTGATTCCGCGCCCCGGGGGCCACGGGCTACTTCGTCCGCAACTTGCAGTCCCTTATAAAGATATGCCTAGCAATAATCATATTCAACATGTGGCTATCGTTTCTTTCAAACTCGCCCTAAAAATCTAAGGAAATGTCAGGTCAGCGGCTCCCACCACCAGCGATTTTCCACATACCATCGCACCGTCTTCTCAAGCGCGGATTCGAAGTCTTCAGTGGGACGAAATCCAAGCGACTCAATTTTTTTAGAGTCGATGGAATAGCGCCTGTCGTGGCCAGGGCGATCTTCCACGTATTCTATGAGGGATTCCGGCTTTCCAAGGATTGAAAGTATAGCCTTCGCAATCTCTATGTTTTTCTTCTCCGCGCGACCAGCCACGTTATATATCTCACCAGGCTTTCCTTTTTCGAGCACAAGATAAATAGCCTTGCAGTTGTCCTTGACATACAACCAGTCCCTTACATTCAGCCCATCGCCATAAAGCGGAAGCCTCTTATCCTCGATGGCATTGGTGATGAAAAGAGGTATGAGCTTTTCCGGATACTGGTATGGCCCAAAATTGTTGCTCGAGCGAGTTATAAGCACAGGAAAACCATATGTCTTGAAATAGGAAAGCGAAAGCAAATCCGCGGATGCTTTGCTAGCCGCGTAAGGGCTACTCGGCTGGAGAGGGGATTCCTCACTGAACGACCCCTCCTCTATGCTTCCATAGACCTCGTCAGTCGAAATCTGGATGAAGCGCCCCACGCCAGTTCTCCTTGCGGCTTCGAGAAGAGTAAAGGTACCAAGAACATCCGTGCGAATGAAGGGGGCTGGTCCTGATATCGACCTATCGACATGGCTCTCGGCGGCAAAGGTCAAAACCGCCTCGAACTCTTCGTCAAAGAGGTTACGAACAAGGGCTTCGTCGCATATATCGCCTTTTATAAACCGATAATTCCCGCGCCCTTCGAGGTCGGCAAGATTTTTTATATTTCCGGCGTAAGTGAGTTTATCGAGGTTGACCACTTCCAATGAGGGGTTGGCTTCAAGCGCGTGCCGAATAAAATTCGAGCCGATAAACCCACACCCCCCTGTTACTAAAATTTTCGCCATACCCTTCCCCTAACCCATTTTTATATCCCAATCGTAGGGTATTTTGTCAGTATCGTAAGGAAGGCGATATTCATCAGGGTTTGAATAGTTATAAAGCTCGGTAGGGATATTGACGACGTATGCTTCCTCCTCCCCTATGCATTTCCAGCCGTGATAGACCTCCTTGGGGATATGAACTAGCACCGGGCGATGCTCCCCAAGGAAAATCTCCATCGTCTCCCCCATCGTGGGAGAACCCTCTCTCGAATCATAAAGAGCGAGCTTTATCATTCCCTTCACGCAAACTACATTGTCATCCTGGATGCGGTGCATATGCCAAGCTTTCACGACTCTCGGGTAAGTGGTAGTTACATAAGCTTGCCCAAACTTTTCGAAAAGCGGGTCATCTGAACGAAACATCTCCATGAGACGACCGCGCTCGTCGGGAATCACTCTTAATTCCTTTATGGATACCCCGTCAATCATTCTGTTCTCCTTTTGAAAAAGGCGAGTCAATGAATCTCAAAAATCAAACTATAACGACACCAGAGTTGTCTCCAAGCATGAATTTATAGGAGAAGGGCTTCTGTTTTGCCCGCGTCACTTCTACGTTCTGCCCGATAAGGCTGTCTTCAATTCTCACGGGTATATCAACTATCTTGCTCTTCTCGAGAATTATGCTGTGCTCTATCTCGGAATTACTTACCTCCACCTCATAATATATGGAGGTAAACGGCCCGATGAAGGAGTTCACAACCTTCGTTCTCTCTCCAATGATAGCAGGACCCCTGATGGTGCTGTTGACCACTTCCGCGCCTTCCTCAATCACCACCCTTCCAATAACCATCGAGCGGTCGTCGATACTTCCCTTTACACAAGGCTCAAGCGACTCCAGCATTATGCGGTTCGCCTCCAACATGTCCTCCAGGCGACCGGTGTCCTTCCACCAGCCATCTATCACATGAGAGTCAACCTTGAAGTTATTGTCGATGAGCCACTGAATCGCGTCTGTTATCTCCAGCTCGCCCCTCCATGATGGCTCTATGGACTTTGCCGCCTCCAGGATATTGCGGTCAAAGATGTAAACGCCAACCAGGGCAAGGTCGCTGGGTGGAATCCTGGGTTTCTCGACGAGCCTCACGACTTTGTTCCCATCTATTTCAGCAACGCCAAACTGCTCTGGGTTTTTGACATGCGCAAGAAGAATCTGGCTGTTGGGGTGATTCCTCTCAAACTGTTCCACGCAACTCTTTATTCCGTCTTTGATGAGATTATCCCCAAGATACATGACGAATTCATCATCAGAAAGATAGCCCTTGGAGACGAGCACCGCATGGGCAAGCCCCAGAGGTTTCTCCTGCTCGATGTAGGTAACATCCAATCCCCACCTGGAGCCATCTCCCACCACATGGATTATTTCTTCCTTGGTATCACCAACCACAATTCCTACATCCTCAATCCCGGCATCCTTTAGAGCCTCAAGGCCATAGAAAAGTATGGGCTTGTTGGCTACCGGGACTAGCTGCTTCGCCATGGTATGGGTTATGGGTCGAAGCCTAGTTCCAGCTCCGCCACAAAGGACGAGCCCTTTCACTAACTCTCACTTCCTCTCAAATGGATTTCCACCCTGGGAGGAAATCTTATCATCAGCCAGAAGCGCCCTCAAGTTGGCTGGTCGGAAGGAGGTCCCTCAAGGGGGTATTGACTAAAAGCCAGTGTAGCCCTCGGAGAAGTACCAGGTTGAGCTGGGAGAGGTTGCGCCAAGCGACGAGTGGCCTCCGCCCCTGGTGGAATAGCCGTCGGAATAGACAAAATACATGGACCTCTCGGCGACAATTCCCACCCCATTCGTGGACAATATCGTGGTAGATGCCTCCGAGGAAGAAAGCCCGTGGATAGCATCGAGCGAAATCGTGAATCTGGACTTTGATCCCACAGTGTAATGCTTTTCCAGAACTGCCCCATCGGGCTTTTGAAAGAGAACCCTCACTTCGGCATCGCGCTCATTTGGGTTTGAAAGGAGGATGTAGGTATCGAAGTTGCCACCGGTATATCCCTCAGCAAAATACCAGCTCTCAGATGTCTCGCTCGAAGCCACGCTTGCGTGGCCGCCCAACATCGAGCCGGTAGCAAGATAATCGAAATACATGGCGCGCTCGGCAATAAATCCATCGCCGTTAGCGGAAGTAAGAGTGGTGGAAAAACCACAGGATTCTAACCCCTCAACTCTGTTTGCGTATATGGTATAGCGGCTCCTTGGGGGGATATCGTACGTCTTTTTGACATTCACGCCATCCTCTCTCAAGAAATCCGCCTTTACCTTCAAGAAATCTTCTCCTGGGTTCCCGAGGAGAATATAGGTGTCGAAGCCCAAGCCAGTATAACCCTCTGCCATATACCACTTATCAGCGGGTTCCTCGACGCCTGGAGCATTGTGTCCACCATCAATTCCAAAATAGTTGAAGTAGGAAGATCTCTCAGCAATTATGCCCTCCCCGCTGGTGCACTCGACCACGGTCGAAAAGGATGCGCCCTCAAGCCCTGGAACATCATCGGCGTGGAGGGTTACTCTGGAATATGGAGGGATTTTCAAGGTATGTTCCACGTTAGGGCTGGCTTCCGGCATGAAAGTAAATTTAACCTGCGCCTCGGAAGGTTCGGGATTCTGAACGAGAAAGTAAGTATCGAAAGAGCCTCCCGTATAGCCCTCCGCGAAATACCATTTGGGAAAGGGTTCGACAACGCCGCTGCTTGCGCTTCCGCCTCTTGTTCCACCCAGAAAATTGAAGTACATAGCTCGCTCCGCAACCACGGGTTCATCCGAGACCACGCGAGTCGAAAATTCCTTGAATTGTAAATAATCATTTGCCTTCATGGTGTAGCGAGAGTTGGCTCCTATCTCGGCAATTTGATTGGTCATCGTGCCGTCAGGCTCCATGAAGCTGAACGTCACTAGAGAGGAAGTTGGATTTGGGTTTGAAAGGAGGATGTAGGTATCGAAGTTTCCCCACAGAAGAAAGAAAAGACTGCTCTGGCAACCGAGAATGCCGGCAAGAGTGCTTCCCGAGACGTATTTAGTCCCAGCGCTTCCAACAAGCCTCGCTTTCCTCACTCTGCCACCAGGCGTACGGTCAGAGAGGTCCATTACTTGAAGAGCGCCGATCGCGGTATCGGGGCGAGAATTAAGCCTTGCCTCTATGTCAGAACGACAAAGCTCCACGTTCCACGAATATCTTGGAGACCTCGAACAATAGGTATCTGGTTTTCCGCGTAGGTATGGGAGAGGCGTTCCTCCCCATACATCCTCGTTGTTCTCTGTATGACCCCCACACGAACCGCAGTATGCGGCGGTGATGATTTTACCGTTGTATGTAATGACCTCGCCGGTGGTAGCATCCACTGCTCGGCAATTATTTGGGTACTTCGAAAGGTTTTTATTCTCGTCAAAAGCCTGGCAGCAATTTCCGCTCGAGCAAATGTCATATCCATCCTTCGCATGCTTCCCACGTTGGATGCACGAAATCGCGTAAGTCCTCGCGGCGACATAAAGAACTTTCAACCCCTCAAAGGGGTAACTTTCAGGTTCTTCCTGGAGGTGGTAGAGATACTGGTGAAGCGGATAAACTCTCACAATTCCGTCCCTGCATTTTACCCGTATGGGCATGTTGTCATCGACAAGGCTGAAATTTATGCCGGTATAGTAGTAGTGGATGATGTCGCGGTATGAATAGCCATCCAGCGCCCTGTACATGACTCCATCCATACAAAGGCCAACGCCGTGAGCTCTCCCCCGCCCCGTAAAATGATAGATTGGGTCAGCACCTCCGCCACTTTGTGCCCCTGCTTCAGGGCAGGTTGGGATAGCAAGAAAAATCGCGCAAATCACAATAAGTGCAAGCACTGAAGAGGGTTTGTTTTTCCTTGAACCTTTCACCATGAAAAACCCTTCACAAACTTGAGTTTATCAAGCCCTTTCACAAGGAAACACTATCATATCCCAGTATATCCCTCGGAGAAGAACCAGTCCCTGCCCGGGCGCTCTACCCCAGGTGAGCAGCTTCCTCCATCGATCGCTCCATAAATGAAATACATGGCTCGCTCTACCACAATGGGGACGTCGCTCGAGATGCGGGTCGAAAACTCCACCGCTTCCATGGACTCAATCCTATCAACCTCAATCGTGCGGCGTGAGAGAGGCTCGATCTCGAAGCGGCGCTCCACCAATCCACCATTCTCAAGCATGAAATAAACATTAGCGTTGACTTTTTTATCCGAGGGATTGAAGAGAAGAAGGTAGGTATCAAAGCGCCCGGTGGTATAGCCTTCCGCAAAATACCAATCCGACGATAAATCACGCGATGCCACCGCCGCGTGACCATCAGAAATACCGTGGTAGGTGAAATACATCGATCTCTCCACGGCAATCGGGACATCTGACTCGACGCGGGATGAGAACTCCTTCGATTCCCATCCCTTCACGTTGTCAACCACAAGCGTGGAGCGTGACATGGGAGGGACGTAAAGCAAAACTTCTTTTTTCTCACCCTCGTTTCCAAAAAGCTGGACTTTCGCGTTAGCACTCTGTGGCTGAGGATTGAGGAGTAGGATATAGGAGTCAAAACCCTCGCCGGTGTAGCCCTCCGATAGGTACCACTCCGTTCCCAGGTCCTTCTGGGCGGTGGAGTTATGCCCACCCGATACCTCCCCGTAGGCAAAATACATAGAGCGCTCCACCACTATGGGAGAAGTGGCATCCACGCGGCATGAAAACTCAGCTTGCTCGAAGCCAGGAACGGAATCAACCGAGATGGTAGAACGAGAAGTTGGAGGAAGTGTCAAAGAAAGATTTTTAGTTTGACCGTTTGAATCCATCAAGGAAACATTGGCCTCCGCCACCTCTTCGCGTGGGTTCCCAAGGAGTATGTAGGTGTCAAATCCCCACGCGGTACAACCCTCCGCGAGATACCACACTAGCGCTGGCTCTGGGACTCCTGGGCTTGTAGAACCGCCTGAATAAGCACCGCGGTAACGAAAGTACATGGCGCGCTCGGCAAGTATATCGTCACTGGCTTTGATGGATGTTGAAACTTCCTGGTTGAAAAGTTTTCGGTCCACTTTCACCGTAGCCCTAGCGAGTGGAGGAATACTCAAGGTCTCCCCTGTTTTTCTTCCCTCGGAAAGCATATAGGTGAGCTCGGCAGAAACCTCGCTATGCGTTGGATTGGTCAAAAGAACATAGGTATCGAAAGTCTCTGGCTCAAGTTCCGCGATAACCCGTCTTGCCCAGGCGAAATTCTCCTCCCAATAGCCAGAAAGGGAATCTACAGAAACGCCCGCGTTTCCCCCAGTGGAGTGTATGAAAAGATTCTGCCCTATATAGAGACCAGCATGCCCTATCGTCTGGCTTTCCCTTCCACCGCTCTTGTAGAAAAAAACCAAATCACCTGCCAGAAGATCTTCTCTCTTTACACGGGGATACCTATCGTCTTTTGCCTGGTCATTGGAATTCCTTTTCATGGGATAGCCCAAAACGCCGTGGAGCACGTAATACACGAGCCCCGAGCAATCATATCCTCCCTCTAAGTCAGATTCACCTCCCCAAACATAGGGATAGCCAATCTTCGAAAAGGCGGCATCCATCGCGGTCGAGCGAAGCTTTCCTACCCAAGGCGCCTGGCAATGCACCCAGTCAAACGTGTTCCCGATATAAGCCCTACGGTAATCGGAGAGCTTGTCCGTCTGTTGGAGGCTGAATGCCATCTCGCCACGGGGATAATAATCCAGGGGCTTGGTAAGAGTATCGCTATATTTCAATTTGAGGTCGTTCGCAATAACCGACTGAGGGGCATAAGTGGGTGCCCTCGAATAAAGTGCCCTGAGATTTGCCATTTCATCCTGGAATCGGAGACCGGAAACAAGCCCCCCTAAAGCCTCTATCGTGGTCACGTCAGCAGAAGGCTTGAAGCTTCCATCCGGAAAGTTGGACAAAAAACCACACTTTACGGCAATGTTCGCGTAGCGAAAGTCCTCGCTCCCTTGCTCGATGTCGGTGAACCCTATGGAGGGGTCGATTTCTTCGGATGCCTTTTCAAAAAACCTCACAAGAGACCGCGCGCAA